>CAZLRZ010000005.1:18675-34667 GCA_964562165.1 uncultured Candidatus Saccharibacteria bacterium | reverse complement strand
CCGAAGTTGATACAAATAGTATTAAACATATTGTTCTTGATCCTGAATTTGGTGGACACGAAGCCTTTTTAAACAAGCAACCACACGGTAGACCCGGTCCATACTATATGGTGGCAACTCACTGGAAGGAATGCCCCGGTGATGAATTTTGCAGAGTCAAAGAGAAAATCGTAGAAGAGCTCAAGTACACCGAACCCGACTAATATTTTAATTAATTAATAACTTACATCAATGGAATCCGATAAAGAAAAATCAATCAATTCTGCTGACTCAAAATTAGAGGGAAAAGTAGAATTTAAAGGCGAAGTTAAACCTGAAGAAGCTACCGAACCTAAGGTCACTGAACATATGGATACTAAAACTCCTATAAATGATATCGAAACTCCTGAAAAAAAGTTCTTAAAAGATTTTGAAAAAAACTCAAGCGAAGTAAAAAGGAAAAAAGTAATCAAGTTGGCAATTGCCTTTGGAGGGATAGTCCTTGGGATATTGTTTTTGGGAATATTGGGTGTTATTTTTAAATTAGATTCCTTTATTTTTCCATCTACAGTATTCGGGAAGTTTATGGATTTTTCTTCCAGACCACTCGAAAGTGTGCAAATCTGTATTCAAACGAAATGCGTTTTTACCGATAACCAAGGCCTTTATTCGATTGAAGGCTTAAAGTATGGAAAGTACGACATTACTGCAACAAAGGATAGATATTACAAATTCATCGAAACGATTGATATTCAAAGAGGAAAAAACGAAGTAAATAGAGAAATGCAACCTTTTGGCTTCGGCGAAATCAGAGGCTTTTTAAAAACTGAAACAGAACTCAACCCTACAGATCTTAAGTTATTCCTTGATGATGCCGAAGTAGCATTAGATTCCGAGAATGCCTTCGTTATTAAAGATAAAATGATCGGGACCTATAGATTAAAGTTGGTTTCTCCTTTCTATCAAGATTTTGACCTTGCCTTTGAACTTAAAGAAGGTTTAAGGGATTTTGGTGAAATCGTCTTAGTTGAATCCAGAGACGTTTCTTTTAATGTTAAAGATTGGATCAGTAATCAGCCAATAAATACGGTTGCTATATTAATTGGGGAAAAAACAGTTAATACAGACCCAGAAGGGAATGCCATCTTTGCTGATTTACCTATAGCTTCTAAATATGACTATAAAATTACAAAAGATGGATATAAAACTATTGAGGAATCGATTACGCTTAGCGATAACACTAAGTTAATTGATCTAAACTCAATTAGAATGGTCAGAATGGGGAAAACTTTCTACACATCAAACAGGTCAGGTAATTACAATATCTACACTTCTGATTATGATGGCAGTAACGAAAAAATGGTCAGTGATAATAAAGGGAGTAACTTTGCACCTAAACTTTCTACTGATGGTAAATCAATATTCTTTTTATCAACTAGAGATGGCTTTCATGGTGCATATAATGAATTGATTCCTGTAGTTTACAAAGTAAATCTAGATGGATCAGGTTTGTCAAAGATTACACAAACCAAATACGAAGATAATGGTAGCATTGGTTATTATGACTATAACGGAGGAAAAAGAGCTTACACTAGATATTCCAATGACGGAAGCGGTTCTGTCCAAGACCTTTACTTCGGCAATATTAACGGTACAGAAATGTCCAAAGTTTTTACATTACCAGATAACGATGGCTATTTCGCGAGCATTGTGATTTCGCCTAATGGGAAATCAATTGTTGCTATATATAATGATTATACTTTGGGTTCGCCAGTTTCGAGAATAATTCATATTAACCCAACAAATGGCGAAAAGAGGAATTTATATGAAGCTCCACCTTATTATTACCCAACATTATTGGAATTTAGTAGTGACTCGAACTCAATCCTGGCTTTGACTTCAAGTCACGAAGACGTCAATGTTAATCTCTATAGGATTTTTATAAACGAGAACAAAGTCTTAAAAATTACTAACAATAGTAATATTGAAAGGGACGCCTTTTTTACTCCTGATTCAAAGAAAGTAATATTCTTTGATGTTCGTGATTCTAAAATGAATATCTATGTAAAAGATAGTACTGGAGCAAACGAACTCCAATTAACAGAATCGGGTAAAATCGAAGGCATTATGCAAGTCACTAATAATTTGGTTACCTATATTGAAGATAATCAATTGATGATTGTTGATATTAATTATCCAAAGGTAATTCAAAAAGTTAGCTCCAATGTATCCTTCTATCAAGGATCAGGTTGGGTTGATTAGTCTTGCTTGAAGACCCAAAGTTTATAGAGGATGAAGTTCCAGCAGATAACTATGGCTGTAATGATAACTTTGACTAAATACTGATTGATGCCTATTGTAATGGATAAAAATGGGAAAGCAAATACCGTGTCAAAAATATAGTTGAAAGCTGCTAAACCAAGATATTTTCCAAGTTTTTTACCACTTGATTTTGTACCCGCTTTAAAAGTCCAAAAATTGGACATTAAAAAGTTGTATACCATGCAAATTAATGTGGAAAAGATGTTCGCTCTTACCTTCTCAACGCCTAATGTAGAATTGATAAAATAGAGTAGAGCAATTTGGAAAAAAAAGGTTGAAAATCCAATTATTAAATATCTAATAAAACTAGCTGTAAGGGTCATACTTAGCAATTTATTAACCAAGTTAATTTTTAATATTGGATTATCACTTTTTAAAACCTTTTCACGAATTTTTATTAATTTCTCTTTCATGCTTTTTTGATTATATTTAATAGTTTATTTGCAGAATTTTCCCAGGTAAATTTTGATAGTAAATCCTCCCTTTTAATTCCATCAACTACTTTAGGCTTTTTGATGACATCTATCAAGGCTTCAGAAATCTTATCTAAATTATTTAAATCAACAAAAGTCGCTACATCTTTATAAACCTCTTTTAATACAGGGATATCGCTAATTATCACAGGTATTTTAAAATTGATTGCTTCCATTGGAGGCATTCCAAAACCTTCGTATTCACTTAAATAAACTAAGGCAGAGGCCTTTTTTAGAATATTTGAAGTCGTCTCATCGTCTTGATATCCAAGAAAAACTACTTTGTTTTGAAGTTTAAGTTCATCTACTACTTTAAAGATCTTATCGTAATACCAGCCTTTTTTACCGATAATCAAATATTTTAATTTTGGAAATTCAATTGATACTTTTTTAAAGGCTCTGATCGCAGTTATATAGTTTTTTCGAGGTTCTAGTGTAGAAATACTTAGAAGATACTTTTCTGGAATTTCTACTTTGGATTTTTTTAATGGTTTATTAATTAATTCCTTGTTAAGTGAAGGATAAATAACGTCGATTTTTGAAGGCGTAATGCCTGTATATTCAATAATTTCCTTCCTGATGGTTTCAGACACAGTAATAATTTTTAATGCTTTTTTACAAGCAAGTTTTGTTGTTATTGGATAAAAGAATCTTGCCGAATGGGTGAAAAACTTTGCATATTTAATTGGAGCTAAGTCGTGAATGAACAAAATGGTTTTATTGAATAATAAAGCTAAACTATGATTTGAATATGATATTAATAAATCTGCTTTTTCCTTTAACAATGACTTTTTAACTTGCGTCATGTATCTAAAACCCTTACCGGGTAGTATAGGGTTAAGTGGAAAAACAATGTTCCTTGTATTTGGAGGAAGTTCAAATTCATTTATAGGCTTATGAGAATACAGAATATATGAATTTGATTTATCGGTTGAAATTAATTCTTTGGTTAGATTAAAAGTATATTGGCCGATTCCTGCAGGGTTATTCTGAGCGGGAGAATAATCTATTCCAATTGTTTTCATTTAGAAAATCGTAATTTAATAATGGTCCAGATAATCTCAAAACCATCTAAAATATTAATTTTTTTACCAGCTTTCTGTGTTCTTGGCTTGTATTCAATGTCCATTTCTAAGATTTTATACTTCTTTTTTAAGCTCCTTAAAATCCATTCACTTTCAAATCCAAAGCGATCAGCCTTAATTCCTAGTTTTTTAAATTTTTCCAGTTTAGATAATTTATAGCTACTTAAAATGTCTTTAAGAGATTTACCGTAAAGTATAAAAATAAGTACTCGGGTAACAAAGTTAGCAAAAACTGATACTAGGTTAACTTTAGCAGATGATATGATCTTTCTATCACCGTTAACTAAATCAATAGAAGGATCATCTTCAATGATTTTCAGCATTTTCAAGATATCTTCGGGATTAAGTTCCAAATCAGAATCTTCAACAATTAAATATTCTCCGGTTGCATGGGTTGATGCGTCAATTACGCCACGTCCTTTGCCCAGATTGGTTTTATGTTGTAAAAGAATAAATGGATATCTATTTTGAAGTTCAATTAGTTTTTCACGACTCCCATCGGTAGAAAAATCATCGAAGACTATTAGTTCCTTATCAATTGGCAAAGCAATTATTCTTTTAACTGCTTCTTCAACAGTCGAAAGTTCATTGAACACAGGCATTATTATCGAAAGCTTTGGCATAGGTTTCTTTAGGTTTCAGGAAAAATTTGTTTATTAGTTTCTTTGTCAAAAATTTTAATCGCAAAAACTGGGCAAGATTGTGCAGCTGCCATTATGATTTCATCACTATCCCAATCGCCTTCAACTATTAAAACTTTATTTTGTTCGTCTAATTTAAAAGAATTACCGGCAATTGCAACACAACTAGTTGCTCCGATACAGATCTCTCGATTGATTTCCACACGATACTTGCTATTTGTATTAGTTGCATTATGAACTATTTGATCCTCGGATTTTGTAATTGTCGTTGACATAGTTTTTTAGAATATAACTTTAATATATCAAATTTAATAAAAACCGCAAATATGTTATCCTTACTTTATTATGAAAGAGAACAAGTTTGTTATTGGCATAATTATATCATTAGTAATACTGTTGGGATTCTTTTTGAGATTCCTTAATTATTCAAGCGTAATAACAGACAATATGGTTCAGCTTAAAGGTGCTGATGCATATTTCTTCACAAGGCAAGCTCAGTTAATAAACGAAAATGGATTTCTTCCTGAAGTAGATCAAAATATATGTTTCCCTGACGGATATCATAATCAAAAGGAAGCTATACTTTATCCATTCCTATTATCAGGCCTAAGTTCCATGGGTTTTGGCACTTTAGATTCAGTTACTGCATTTTTGTCCCCGATTCTTGCATTAGTTGTGAGTGTTTTTGTTTTATTAATATTAATGGAATTAATTCCAAAAAGCTGGAAGGCTATATATATAGGGCTGGGGGTAATTTCATTTACCGGCATTCAATATTTAGCGCGTTCATATTTTGGATTCGGTGATAGGCATATTCTAGAAGTAGCCTTATTAACAATCGGTTTATATTTTTTGATAAAGGCATGGAATCGCGAAAATATATATTGGGCAATAGCCAGTGGGGTTTCCTTTGCGATTTATCAATTAACTTGGAGCCAAACCTCCTTGATAGTTTTGTTGCTGGTATTCGCAATAGTCCTTTACTACATTAAAGAACCGGTGGTTTCTAAAAAGATCACAATTATAAATATTGTATTTTTATTGCTACAAATCCCCGCTGGACTTTGGGCTAATTATCAGCAGAGTATTGGGATTTCGATCCTTGGGATTTTAGCGATTCTATTTTCGGCATTTGTGAATTTTAAATTTAAAAGCATTTCTAAAAGGCTCCTTGTTTCAATCCTCTTTATGGCCGGTGTTTTAATATTTATCTCAATGTTTTTTGGTGACTTTTTGAACAAACTAATGATTATTGTTTTCGGATTTATAGGGCAAAAAAGTGATGGCCCCGTAGTAAGCGAAGCCCAACCGATGCTTGCGATTTACAGTGAAATAACGTTATTGCCACCTAACGTCGTGCTTTTTCAATTAATTCTTTTTGCCCTATCGATTTGGGGATTAATTAAAATGTTTAAAGCCAAGACTTTTATTATTGGGGTTTTTGGTTTGTTTATTGCTGCTTTATCCTTCCACAGAATCCGCTCAGAATACTATTTTGTTGTCTTTTCAGCTATTTCAACAGCCTATTTAGTATTTACTAATCCGAATCTTTTTAAATATCTAGTCGTGGTAATTATCGGATTCTTAATAACTTTTAATATTAGTTGGATTAGCGATCTCCAAAATCAGCAGAGCAGTCTTGCTTTCACAAATGCCGATTACAAAATGGCTACCTGGATGAAAACTAATATCCCTGAACAAGACGTCCAAAGCACAAACAGAGTAGGGGTTCTTGCGGATTGGCAATTGGGTTATTTATACACATATCTTGCCGGTCAGCCCATACTTGCTGAACCCAATTTCTGTAATAGCATAAAGCCAATAGAGTTCTTTTTATTGCAGGACGAAGAAAAAGCCTACAACTACGCAAAAGACAAAAACATCAAATACATAATCACAAAAGAACTGGATTATTCAAAATATTATTATTATCTTTCTCAGGTTGGAAAAGATTCGGAATTTGGAATCACAAAAGCTTCATATAGCGACAAAAGCGGCATTTTCTATGATCAAGAATTTTACCAAAGGATGTTTTCAAGGTTGTATACTTTTAATGGATTAGCAACACAATCAGGGAAAGTATTCACTATAGATAAAAACAGCAAAGCAACAATGTATCCTTCATTTGAAGAAGCTAGAAAAACCAGTCCCGGCGCAACATATTACAGCGTCGATCCTAAATCCTCATCTGTGCCGCTAAATGATTTAAAGCACTTCAAGCTTTTACACATAGAAGCGGATTCATACGGAGGAGTTAAACTATTCGAGGTGATATAATAAGTATATGAATATATACCAAGAAAAACTAATCGACAATTACGAAAACCCACGAAACTTTGGAATCCTTGAGAAGTATTCTTCAAAAGCAAAACTCGAAAACCTTAGCTGTGGAGATTCTATCGAGGTATTCTTAAAAATCGATGATAGTAAAATTGAAGATATAAAATTTAGTGGAGAAGGCTGTTCTGTGGCTATTGCCAGTATGTCGGTATTAAGTGAATTTGTTAAAAATAAATCGATTGATGATATTTTAAAGATTAATTTAGAGAAAATAGTAGAACTTCTTGGTGTTGAATTAACTTTATCAAGACTAAAATGTGCGGGTCTCGGATTAGAAACTCTGAAGAAGGCAATCGCAGATTACCTTGAACGTAAATAAGAATTAGGCTATACTTTTATTATGGACATCGATAATAACAAAGACAATTTAATAAAGCACTTTTTAACAATTGCACCAAAACATTGTGATAATTGTGGAGCAAAATATTCAGAAGCTGATTTCAACGTTATCAAGTCAACACCTCAAGGTGTTGTGCTACATTTGACTTGTCAGGTTTGTAAGAACAATTATGTCTTAAATGTAATGAACCCTGTAAATGGCGTATTAGGGACTCAAAAAATGCCATTAAACATTGACCTTGAGGGTGATTCCGAAATTCAATACTTTGCAGGTAATGAAGCTATTACTGAAGATGATGCTTTAGACGTTTTCAATACCATTCCTTCAAAATCAAAGAAGGCCGACATTGAAAGTCTATTCAAGCTCTAATATTTCCATTTTCTCCTGGAGTTTTTTCGAATAATCTTCGAAATGTGTTGTTGCAATAAAGGTTTGCGTATCTAGTTCTTCGATTATCTTTTCGAGGCTGGATTTGTTTTCATTGTCCAGTTCTGCCATTGCGTCATCAAGTAGTACTATTGGCTTGATTTTTTTTGTGTCAAAAATATGTTGCCACATCGAAAGTTTAAATAGCAGTGTGGAAATTCGCTGTTGTCCTCTTGATCCAAAAAGTTTTAGATCTTTTCCGTTATTTAAAACCATAAAATCATCTTTGTGAGGGCCGTAAAGCGTTTGTCCAACTGCGATTTCCTTGAATCTGTTTTCACGGATTTTAATCTCAAGCTCTTTTTCGGGATTATCCGAATTGAATTTTGTAATATATTCAATTTTTAAACTGTTTAACTTTTCGTTAAATTGAGATTTTGCTTTACTTGTGAGGATTGGATTAAGTTTACTAATAAGATTCTTTCTTTCAATAATAAGTTTTGAGCCCAATTGAATTAACTTTGAATCCCAATAGTCTAATTGGTTTGGGTTGCCATTGCCTTCGGATAAGGCTCTTAATAGGCTGTTACGGGACTTTATCAATTCTTTATAATCTCCTAAAGTGATTGCGTACTTAAAATCAAACGAAGACGCAAAATCATCAAGCTCAAGCCTTCTAATATCAGGGGAGCTAGTTAGTAAATTTGTATTGTGTGGGGCAAAAAGTATTACTGTTATGTTATTGATGAATTTAGCCTTTGTTGTAGCCTTGGTGTTAACAAAAAGCCTCTTCTTTTCGTAGTCAATATCGGGGGTTGTGGCAAAAACAATTTTTAATTGTTTTTCAATCTCATCTTCTTCTACAAGAGCCTCGATTAAAGCAAATTCGGGATTGTCAAAGTTGACGTTGTTTTTTAGTGTATAGGGCTTAAAAGATTTTGCCAGACTTAAATGGTATATAGCATCAAGGAAGTTTGATTTGCCTGTGCCGTTTTTACCCAATATTAGATTAAAGCCTTGTTGCGGCACAAATTTCAGATCAAGATTCCTGAAATTATTTATTTCTAACTTCTTTATTACCAATTGTTTTTATTTATTAATTTGGCTTTTTAACCAGGCAATTGCTTTTTGTTGTAGAAGAACAGTGACTAAATATCTTTTGCCTTCATCGGTTTCGAGCTGACTTTTGGTCTTTTCGTCTGTGATTTTAGCTAGTTCAGAATCAATTTCATTGTCTTCAATTGTGATCTTTTGATCCTTAATTATATGCAATAGCAATAATTCTTCAGAGAATCGGCTTTCGGTTTCTTTTATCCATCCTTCTCTTAATTTCTCGATAGTAGTGTTTTGTACTTTCAAAAACTCATCTAGTTTGAGGTTAAGATCTTCTAGTTTTTTAACATAGTCTTTTTCTTTTGCGCTGACGCTTTCTTCAACTAATACTTTAGGAGCTGTAATTTTTGAAAGTTTAACGGCCTCTTTGATTATGCTGTCTAGCCAAGTAATTTCGGAGTTCTTTTTGTTAGTGTTTTCAATTTCTTTTCTAACTTGATCTTGAAGTTCTTTTAAAGTGGTAAAGCCTAAATTCAATGATTTGATTGTTTCGTCGGTAATATCTTTGGCTGTAATTTCAGGTTCTTTAACTTCCTCTTTACCTTCTTCTTTTTTCTCCTGTGACTTTTGCGCGTTTTTGTAGTATTGAACTATCTTTGTGACTTCTGCGGCAATGTCTTCATCTTTAACTGCTTTTTCTTCTTTTTTAACATTAATTTTTGAGAAATCGGGGAGTTTAACATCTACCAATTCTACAAAGTGGGCTTTAAATTCTATCCCCTCTGCATCTGTGAATTTTACTAAGTCATAGTGGACTTGGTTAAGAGGAGTTAATTTTGTTTCCTCTAAAATTTCAGAAGTTATTTCAGGGATTAATCTGTTTAGTGTTTCGTCGTAAACCTGGCTGGAAATCTGGGCTTCAATTAAGGCTCTAGGAGCTTTGCCAGGTCTAAATCCTGGAAGGGTTACATCCTGTGATAATTTGTTATATACCTTTTCTTTTGTTGAAAGGAACTTTTCTGAATTTACTTTAATAGTTAATTCAATTTCTCCTCCCTTAGTTGAATCTTTTGTGTAGGAATAGCTTTTCTCCATAGTAAAAAATGTAAATATACTTAAATACAAGAGATAAGTATATCAGCATAGCTTAATTTGGTAAATGACTTATGCGGGGATTAATTATTCGACGTCATTCATTTCGTTTGGATCTTCTTCTGTAATTTTGATATCTTCTGCACCGAAATCAAAATCACTAAGACCAGCTTCTTCGGGATCGTAATATTCATCACCATCATCGGCTTTTGAAGTTACATCTGATACTGCAGCTGATGAGGAAGTATCGTCGTCGTCTGCATAAATATTATCGTCGCTCATTTTTTAAGAAATTTAACCTTTTTATATTGTAAAAGATTATTTAGTATAAGCTACTTTGTCAAGATATTTTACAAAAATATCTCGAATTTCTTTGTAGTTATTTACCCGGACGAGTTCATTACGTAGTACAGCCGCAC
This sequence comes from uncultured Candidatus Saccharibacteria bacterium, assembly GCA_964562165.1. Taxonomy (GTDB): domain Bacteria; phylum Patescibacteriota; class Dojkabacteria; order B142; family OLB20; genus JAKQLP01. Next base: position 24,557 of record CAZLRZ010000005.1, on the reverse strand, counting down.
CTTCCATAGATTTGATATACCAAGCCAAATGTTTTCTTAAGGGCAAAATATTTTCACCAAAAAAGACTTCGTGGCGGGTAGAATGCTCAAGAATTATCTTAAAAAGCTCTTCAGCATTTTTTGGTTCAGCAGTAATTTCTTCGCTAAAAATCCAAGGTTTCCCAAGTGCTGCTCTGCCAATTAAAACTCCATCTAAATTGTGCATTTCTGATTTCTCAATGCCTTCGTTATACGAAGAAACATCTCCATTGCCTAGAACAATGATCTTTGGGTTTTTTGATTTGATTAAACTAGCAGCTTTTTGAATAACATCCCAATTGGCACTTCCGGTGTACATCTGTTTAAAAGTCCTGCCGTGAATAGCGATACAGTCTGGTTCGCATTCAATTAAATATGGAATCCATCGTTCGATTTCATTTTCAACATATCCAATTCTAGTTTTAACTGATACTGCGATATCTTTATTTATGTTGCAGGTTAGCCCTAGTCTTTCGAATTCTTTTTTAGTAGCTTTAAGTTTAATTTGTAATTTTTCAGGCAGTAAGTCTTTGGAACTTTCGGAATAATCCTTTACAGCTTTTTTAACTGCAAAGATGATTTTTTGAGCAACCTCCGGTGTTTTGATTAAGCCAGCTCCTGCGCCTCTTTCGGCCACATTTTTGGAAGGACAGCCCATATTTATATCGACTCCGTCAAACCCCAGTTCAATAGCCAAAATTGCAGCATATTCAAAAAGCTTTGGATCGTTTCCAAAAAATTGAGCTACAATCGGGCGTTCAATTTTATCGTAAAGTAATTTATCGACTATTGGGTTTGGCGCATGGATGAGGCCGTCCACATTAACAAATTCCGTATAGGTTACGTCTGGACGGCTATAATGATTAGTAATATATCTAAATGGTTCGTCGCTTACGCCGTCCATTGGAGATAATCCTATTATCTTTTTATAGTATTTATTCCAAAATGTCATACTTAAGTTTTGTTAAATAATTTTGCAAACTATTTCTCTAATTTCCGCTGAAATATCTTCAGGCTTTCGCAATATACTATCTTTCATGCAATTAATAAGCTTCCATTCTTTTCGTTCTTTGCATAATCTCATCATGACTTCTTTTGCGTGAATTTGAACCTGAATATTTTTTTCGTTTATATCTTTTTTGTTTTTTAAATATGCTCTTTTTGCTTTTTTATCATTCAATTCTTTTGTGACTTCGGGATCAACCGATAGGGCAAGAACTAAGTCGGGCTTTATAATTTTTAATTCATCAAACGCAGTTTGCTCAAGCCATTTTAGATATTCATCTTTGTCTTTTTTTAATTTAAAAAAGCCAGTTTGAAAAATCATGCTCGAAGTCATATATCTATTACAGATTACGTTGCGTCCGTTCTCAAGATCCTTTTTGAATTTATTTGAGGCGTCTGCTTGATCAAGAAGGTAGTAAATTGAACGAAGGTATGGATTTATCCTTGTGCCAAAATCTCCTCTCATCATTCTACCTACTATTCCCCCCCAATAATTATCATAATAACGTGGAAAATCATAGACTGAGAAATTCTCTTTGCCAAACTTTTTTTCTAAATATTCTAATAACAAATTTAATTGGGTAGTTTTTCCTGAGCCATCTAATCCTTCAAAAATTATTAATTTCCCCTTATTCATAAAAAGATATTTTAATAAATATTTTAGATGCCTTGATAGGTCTTTTTAATGGGAATTACTATTTTTATCATTATCTTTTACAAGTTCAAAATTTGCAAGTTTATATTTTTTTGTTCGTTTAGCTTTTAACTTAATTAATTTTTTAAATTTTAAAAAATGTCAGAAACATATACTTTACCTAAATTAGATTATGCGTTTGATGCTCTAGAGCCTTTCATTGATTCTAAAACGATGGAAGTACATTATTCAAAGCATCATCAGACATATCTCGATAAATTTGTCGCAGCAATTTCAACTAAGCCTGAATTAAATGGAAAGCTTATTGAGGAGTTAATACAAAACATTAATTCCCTTCCGGAAGATGTACGGATGCCAATAAAAAATATGGGTGGAGGATATCTCAATCATAATATCTTTTGGAAATCGATTTCGCAAAAAAAAGAAGTCCCAGAAGCATTAAAGCTCAAAATAGTTGAAGATTTTGGTTCTTTCGAAAAATTCCAAGAAATGTTTAATAATGCAGCGCTTGGACTTTTTGGTAGCGGATGGGTATGGCTTGTCAAAGATAATTCAACACAAAAACTAAAGATATTAACAACTCAAAACCAAGACAATCCGATTAGTTCGTCTGATGTGACTATTCTTCTTGCGCTGGATGTTTGGGAACATGCATATTATTTGAAATATCAAAATAAAAGGGCAGACTATGTTTCAGCCTTTTGGAACATAATCAATTGGGATTATGCCTTTGATAATTTCAAGAAGTAATTTATCCTAGGGACTAGTCCTGAAGGAATTTTTCAACATCTAATGCGGCCATACAACCCATACCTGCTGCTGTGATTGCTTGTCTATATGATCGATCTTTAACATCTCCAGCGACAAAAACGCCTTCTACGCTAGTTTTAGATTTATCTTTAACCACAATATATCCTTCAGAATCGAGCTCTAATATACCTTTAAATAGTTCGGTTGAAGGTATATGGCCAATGGCAAGGAAAACTCCGTCCAATTGAAATTCTTTATCCATATTTTCTTTATTATTGAAAATCTTCAAACCATTAACTACTGTTCCATCACCTAAAATTTCCTTAATTTCGGTATTCCATAAAATTTCGACTTTAGGATTCGCTTTAATCTTGTCCTGCATTATTTTTGAAGCTCTCAATTTATCAGACCTATTTATTAAAAATACTTTTTTCGCAAATCTAGTTAAAAACTGCGCTTCTTCAATCGCACTATCGCCACCACCAACCATAGCAACCACTTTTTCTTTATAGAATGCTCCATCGCAAGTAGCGCAAACACTTACTCCTTTTCCCCAGTATTTTCTTTCGCTTTCAATATTTAGTCTTCTGGATTTTGCCCCAGTTGCAACGATAATCGTTCTAGCTTGATATTCTTTACCATTTGAAAATACTTTCTTAATTTCTCCTGAAAAATCTACTTTTTCTACATCGTTAAATTCAATTGTGGTGCCAAACTTCTGAGCCTGTTGCATCATGTTTTGCATTAAAACTGGACCTTCGATCCCTTCGGGAAATCCTGGGAAGTTCTCAATAATTGTGGTCCCCATAAGTTGTCCGCCAAATTCAAGGCCTCCAAAAACTAGGGGGCTAAGACCAGCTCTAGCTGTGTAAATTGCAGCCGTTAAGCCTGCAGGACCAGACCCTATAATTATTAATTCGTGAATTTTATCCATGAAAGTTTGAGTGAGAAATTATGGTAATAATATACCATATTTTAAAAAAGGGATTATTCTGCTAGAGGCAAACCGCCATAATTATTACCTGGGTAAATATCATATTTACCTCTATAATTTAAGAAAGACGGGTCGTAAGTTGGTGTCCCTTTAGATGCAAACGGAGTAATTTTAATAGTAGAAACATGGGTTGGGTCTTCTGCGGTTTTGCTAATATCTTTAAAAGGGATTATCGTTTCTTGATTTTCACAAGCTTTAAATCTCAATGGACATCCAGTGCATGGTAAATCAGTAGATCCCCCAAGTTTTAAGACTTTTTCAATTACAAACGTTAAAGTATATTCCAAAGCATTATCCGGATTAGTTTCCTTTTTAAGGGATAACGTCGGATTATAGCAACCCCCATTGTTTTCTTGATGCATTCTTGCCATCGGACATTCAACCGGTATATTTGACGCCATAATTTATTGTTAAACAAAAAATTATTATACTCTATGGGATGAAAATCTATACTATGTCTATGTATGGTTGTATAAATTTTTCTCAATTATCCTGCTAAAGGACCATTAGGTTTTGGTCTGATGTTAGTGCTTTGTGGTTTTATGGATTCATAAAGGACAAGGGTTTTAACTCCTTTGCTAGCGACTGGTTCAATATCAATAACCGCCTCAATTTCTGTACCTGGAGGGAAGTCTTTAACGGCTTTAATAAAAGGCTCTATGGGAATATTAGGATTGCATTCTTTATATATAAAAAAGGGACAATTCAAACAATCTGCACATAATAAATATCCTAATTCATTGAGATCTTCGGGCATTGTTATAATTTTGGTTGAAACAATGTAGAAAAATTTTATTATTTCTTCAATTGTGGTGCCGTTGGGTAATATACAAGTTTCAACAGCCGTTTCACTATTGATAGTTTCTGTTGAGTTAATGAGCGGACAATCTTCAGGAATATTTGTTATCACTGCAATATAATATTGAATGGGTATATATAACCAAGTGCGAATAATACTATAGTCAATGGTCCGGAGTCAAATTTACAAGAAAAGGATGATTAAACCTATAGTAACTCCGACTATCCCTATAATTTTTTTAGGTGGTAATTCATCTTTGAAGATCAATGCCGACATTAAAGATAATAAGGCTATAGAAGCTGCATTAGCAGCATTAACAAATCCAACGTTTGGGGCAAGATCAAAACCTACCTGCATAAAATAGTTCCAAACAGCAGAGGAAATTCCGATAAGTATAAGCACAATTAATTGCTTTGATGAGATTTTGAATACTGCAACTTTTTTAACTATGATCTCGCCAAAAATGAAAAACACAACAATAGACATTGAGTAGATCAATCTAGTGAGCACTGGGACACCAATATTTAATAAATATTTTGCAGTTAATGCTAAAAATCCCCAGCAAAAGAATGCCCCAATAGTATATGGTAGCCAAGATTTGTTATATTCTGTGGATACTTGGTTTTTATTTTTATCGATCATTATCAAGGCGGAAAAGCCAACTATTAAAAAGATAGCAATAACAGATGTAATTGTTAAAGGTGCATTGAATAAAAAGATTGAAACGATAGAGGTAAAAACAACGTAGCTTTTTGAAATGATAAGGCTATAGCCAGGGTTTGGTGATTTCTGAATTCCTTTTAGTGAGAAAACATTACCCAGATAACTAAAAAATATTGCGGATATGATTATCAAAATAGATTCCAGAAGATTCAGTTCAAATCGGACATCGGAATTAGCCGCTATAATCAAATAAGGGAAAATTGGGATCAAAAACATCGCAAGATTAGTTAATTGTTGAGGTGTCTTTAATAGATTGCTTTTCCTGACAAACAGATACAATACAACTGAAGTAAAAAACATTATTATGCTAGCAATTATCCAGTTCATTTATTTACTATTTAACCGCATTCGTTCTAACTTGAATGTTTTTATTAATTATATTAAGACCAAATTGTTTAAACTCATCTCCTATATGACAGTCTGTGAGGTCATCTAGAACATGGATGGAATAACCTAAATCAAAACCGTCATAGGCACTAGCCAGAATACATGCATCTGCATCTAGTCCACAGAGCGTTAGATCATGGATCTCATTTTTTAACAAATAATCATGAAAACCTTTTGCTTTAAAAACAGAATATGTATCTTTTATAAAAAGGTTGTCTTCTGTTATAAACTGAAGTAGGTTATCGCAAATATCAGTATCGTTGGGAGTCATCATTTTCCCCCAGTTGAATGTTTTGAAAATGTTTGCTCTGGTGTGGTTGATGAATTTGGAGAAGATGACAAAATCATAATGATTGGATTTTATATAATGTTCAATCGCATAAGGAAGATAATCAGTATGCTCATTTAAGTAGTATTTTTGTACATCGACAACAAGAAGCGCTTTTTTAGACATTAGACAACTATATTATATCAGCCAAGAGTAATGTATGATTTATGAGCCGACCGGGGCTCGAACCCGGGACACGAGGCTTAAGAGGCCTCTGCTCTAC
>CAZLRZ010000005.1:10804-18575 GCA_964562165.1 uncultured Candidatus Saccharibacteria bacterium | reverse complement strand
TGAGCCGACCGGGGCTCGAACCCGGGACACGAGGCTTAAGAGGCCTCTGCTCTACCAACTGAGCTATCGGCCCACTAATAAATTAATGGGTAAAGAATATATATTTCTAAAGAACAATGAATTATATCAGATTCCTTGGGATTTTAAAGGATATTTAAAGCGGGTTTTTTAATATGCATACTTCTCTTCGGGAGTTGGTTCGTCTTGGCTAAGGGGCGGTGGTGCATCGGTTTTTGGAGGTTCAATAGGTTTTCTTCGACCATTTTTAATCGTAATGAAAGTGAATATTCCTAATAGAATCACTGATATTGTTATTACAATCATAAATTCATTGCTGAAGCCTCCAAAATAGAAGGCTATTAATGAGACTGACGATATTATAGCGATTTCGATAAAAAGTGTTTGAATTTGAGAAAATCCAAGTGCCATAATTCTGTGGTGAAGGTGAATGTTGCCTCCTACAAAAGGTCTTTTGAAAAATGTGACATCTTTTAATTTGATGAGTCTGTAAATAACTACCCAAATCATATCTATTAAAGGTAGGCTCAAAACCATTATTGCGCTTGTGATTTTGGAGCCACTCAAAATTGCAAGCACAGCAAGAATATATCCATAGCCAGTCGTGCCGGCTGTTCCGCTTATTATTTTTGATGGCGGGAAGTTAAAAGGAATATATCCTAATAGATTAAAAGCGAAAATGCCTGAGATCATTGCTAGTTCGTATTGATCCGCTCGAACTGCAAGAAGCATTGAGGTGAAGGATGCAATAAAAGTCATTACTTCGCCAATAGCATCAATCCCGCACATCCAATTTATCGCGTTAATTAATAGTAGGATCCAAAAGACTGTAATGAAAGCACCCGGGAATATAAATTCATATTGGAATATACCAAGATCAAATATTTGCCTAAATCCATCAAAAACAAATCTCTGGCCTGCAAAATCAAGTTGGGTAATTGTTACCCCACTAAGGACCACGATAAGGGCTGCAATTATTTGAGCGATCATTTGATTGCGAGCGCTGAGCTCATATTTATCATCAATTGCTCCGGCAATTAAAAGGACAACAAGACCGGCAAGCATTCCGAGGATCTGTGGGTTTAACCTACCTTGTAAAAGGATTAAACCAATAAAAGTAACAAATACAGCAATCCCGCCTAGTCTAAGTTTAGGAATGGTATGAATCCTTTGAGCTAAGGTTTTATCAGTCCTTTTTCGTTTATCCTTTGGTAAATCAACAAACTGGAATCTTTTAGCGATCCATCCAACTATTGGGGTAAGAAAAATGGTTATGACAAACCCAGCTAATAAAGTTGGAAGTAAATTAATATATGGTTGTAAAACCGCTGTTTCCATTAAATCAATAATAAAGATGAAAGTTGGCTAATGCCAATAAAGATCATAAAATACGTGATGAGTTCTGCAACGTTTAAAATAATAACCAACCTTTTATCAAAGGTAAAAATCTTCCCTTTGAAATACACCATCAATAGGTTGAACGCCAAGATGATTATAGGTAAAACAAACGAAAAGTTCTTCGGAATCGTTGCCCAAGTCTTATCCTTTTGTTGAAAAATCAAAGGGATGTCAACAGGCAATTTATTAAAATTTTGGTACAAAAAGAAGGAAAGGGCAATTACTAGAAATATCCCTGAAACAAAGCAGAAAACAAATAAAAAATTTCTCCATTGAGGTAATACTCCGGCATAAAGGATCTTCTTGTTGATATTGCGTTTTAGCCCATAAACAAACTCGCCTTTTTCTTGAATTGGCATAGAAATTTGTATGTTTTCGGTATCCTTTATCGTTTTCATATCCACTTATTATACTACAAGTATTTTAAGAAAATTACACCCGGAATTAATATTTGGGGTATAATTCAAAGCTTAATTATTTTATTAAAAGAATAGTGATAAACGGACATTTAGAGATACCACAACCTATTAATTTTGTTGAAAACCCAAATTTTATACAAAGGGGGTTAATTAAAGTAACTTCTTGGGGTATTCAAAATTATTTTTTAAGAATTCATCCTGACTATAGTGAAAACTTTGGCGGCCTAGTATTTTGCCCAAATACCCTTTCGGCCTTAGATTTTGTCCAAGGGGCCGTTCAAAATAACCCTAATGAACATCCTGTGCTTCTCACAGACTATGATGGAGGGATAAAGCCTTTATTTTGGCCTATTGATTCAAATGTAATTAACAAACTCAAAGAATTAGGAAATTCGAACTTACCAATGTATATTGCTACAAATAGAGATCCCGAAAATCATTTAGTTTTTAGAACAAAAGAAATAGAAGAATTTTGTCGAGAAATTGGAGTTGATCCTAAACTCAATTTGTTTACTGGTCTAGATCAACAAACTTTAATTTTTCATAATAAAATGCAGGCGCAAGGTCTAATTAATGCACTTTATTTAGAATTCCGAAAGGGGATAGACGAGAATAAACCCATGCATATTTATGCCCCAATGGACGTTCATCCATGGCTAAATGGACACCTAAGTGGGGCGCTCGGTTTAAATGCGGCCCTAATGCATGATACGCTCAAACGAATGCCTTCATTAGTTGACTCAAAAGGTACATCAATACCTACTCCAGGACATCTAAAGCCAAAGGTAACTCATATAGCAATTCTTTAATGGTTTATAAATTTTAATGAAAGCCCACTTGATTTGTCCGAATTCTTTGCTATGATTGCTTTTCAATTTCGTACATTTTGATATGAATGAGCAGGATCTTTTTAAACGCGCAGTTAATCATGTATATTATGCCTCTGGTGTTGGGCAGAACTTCTTAAGGAACTCACACGATCCGGTTTTTCAAACCACAGGTTATGTTGTGCCCAATTTAACGATTGCTAATAGAATTATACAAAGCGACCTATATTTTAATAATATCCATTTTTTTGATTTAAATGGGGTTGCTATACCTTCACCAGATAGGAATCCCGATTTTTTTAGGCTGCTTACCGATAAAAATTTAATTGCCTCAATATTTCCTGTAATTACACCTACTTTAGCAAGAAAGTTAGTTGATCCCGCAATAGGACCTTTACTCAGAATGGAAGATACTCATAATCTTATAGTATCTGCTAGTCCATCTTGGTTACCTTGGGCAGGTGCAGTAGACCAACTACTAAAAAAAGAGGCAGTGGGGAATATTGAAATATTTCATTCCGTAAAAAGAAATCGAAATATACCCACTAATCTTGAAAATTCTCTTGATCATATAATTAATAAGTTCCATCAAGCAGGATTAAATACAGTAAATATTAGCCACTTTTTTGATATTAGACCCTATCCGGAAATAATGGGGACTGATTTACTAAAAAATTTACCATGGTACGGAGATGGAAACTTTTTACATGCTGTTGCTCATAAGTTTTTTGATGCGGAGATAACGCCAATATTGAGAGCCTTCATGGTTAATACTCATATTCAAAAACTTGGGTTCGATGCAGCAAGAGTTGATGTATTAAATGGGAAGTTTGAACCGGTCTCAATTTAATGTAAAGAAGGGCTTTCATTTTCGTTAAAAATGTTTACAATATTTATTGTTTATACTATTTAAATGTCAAACGATTCTAATAAAAATAAGTTTTTTGTTCCTGTTAATTTCTTTGCGAGTTCGAAAATAGCTATTAAAGGGATCTATCTTATTTTCAAAAATGAGAGGAATTTCAGGATACAATTAATTGCTGCATTCTTTATTGGAATTTTAGGATTGTTATTACACTTTTCACATCAAGATTGGGTGTCCATTGGATTGCTGGTTGCGATTGTATTAATTTCGGAGGCTTTTAACAGTAGTATTGAAGCTTTATCTGATACTATTTCACAAGAATTCCGGGTTAATATTAAATATGCTAAAGACGTTTCTGCTGGAGCAGTTTTAATGTCGGCGGTGACTTCAGTAATTGCGGGAGCAATTATTATCCTTCCATATATTTTGGATTATTTAAGATCCGTAGGGATTATTCAGTAGTAGGGTATCCTTCTCGCAAATATTTACATTTACTGCAGTGATTATATAGTGGGCAGCTGATTACGTTGCAGCCCACGTTCTTACCGTCTAGCAACATTATTAGCCTTTCCATGTGTCTTAGCCTTGATCCTTTTAAATATATAAAATCGCCCTTTTTACAGATCATCTGAAGAATTGTTGCGGCCACACTGATGTCTTTTGCCCAAAAGAATTTACTGGGGGCCATTCCGTTTTTTATTGCAGCGTCTTTAGTTTGCTGCTGTAAAGGCCCAATGCCTATTATATAGTTGATGTTTCGTTCATCAGCGATAAATTCGCCTAAGGATTGATGTATTTGAATTTCGTCATCACCAATCTCACCCATTTCACCAATAATTGCGATCTTCTGAGATGTTGTACCTTTAATTTCATTAAAGGTTTTTAGGCCTGATTTTGTGGATTCGATGTTTGCGCGTAACGAATCATTTAGAATCAACATCCCTTGAGGGCCTTTTTCAATATTCATTCTTCCTTCTAGGGGCTTCTGGTTTTCAATGACTTTAACAAATTCTTCTAACCACTGAGGATTTTGTTTCTTTGAATGTAAACTAACGATTTTGAAGGCTAGATACGAAGCCATAATATTTGAAACATGATGTATTCCAATAAGCTTTGTGGAAAGCTTAATTTCGTTTTGTGGATTGTCCTTGTCGAAAATGGAAAACTTTGAACCATTTAAATCAATATAATAGTTTTTGTTTTCGTTTAGATCGGCGTTTGTATAAACTTGGCAAAATTTAGGGTTAGAGCCATAAAAAAGCACTTTTGCCTTTGTAAATTTTGCCATATCCCTAACATTTAAATCGTCATAATTCAAAACCGCATAGTCTTTTTCGGTTAAAACTTCTACGATTTTTCTTTTTTCCTTTATGATATTTTCTAGAGATCCTAAATGATTGGAATCCGTATGGACAGGAGAAATCCCAGTAACAATAGAAATATTTGGCTTCACAATGTCGAGATGCAAAGACATTTCACCTGGCTTATCAATCCCAAGCTCAAAAATGCAAAGTTGTTTTGCTTTTTTAATTTTTAAAGCTGTGATAGGTACATTGTATAAAGTGTCTAGGTTTACGTCTGTACGCAATGCTTTTGGCATTAAACTTGCAAGTATAGTAGTAGTATTTGTTTTACCCTGGCTTCCGGTTATTGCAATAGTGTATGGCTCATATAGCTTGAACCAATATTTAGCGGCAATTCGTCTAATTTTATGAAAGGACTTTTTTACTAAGCTCTGTTTGGTTGTCGTGTCGGACATTTTAGATCGGTTTATCTTTTAATTTTAGTAAATATCCTATAGATGTAGAAACAATGTGTAAAAGGAAATAGAATACGAATATATAGACAATATATAACGGTTTATTGTAAAGATAGGGTAATAGAAAAATGCAGCCACCAATAATATAGTCGATTTGATCTAATGGAAACCAAGGATCACCGGGCTTAATATTGGTTCGTCTTTTAAAAAAACTTTTAACTGCGTCGCCAAGTAAAGCTCCGCCACCGGCTAGAATTCCAAAAATAATCGGACTAATTTCGTTGTAATTTATAAGGATATTCTCTTGCAGCCAAGTTGATTCCTGATATCCGACTTTTTGAAGATATGTTGTTAGAATAGCTATGATTATTCCTGTTATTAATCCCCTAAAGGTTTTATGATCTCCAAATATTCGAATGCCTTTGTAAGATTTGTAGAAATCTAAAGGATAATTAATTTTATTTATTACGGGAATTTTATTGGCAAATACTGGAGTGCCATTTGCTAGTCCTGCAGGTAAAAAGATCCAGATTGCAGTTAAGATATCAGTCCAATTCATTTAATAATACATTAATATATGTTTTTGTCAGATTAAGAATCATATCAGGGATGATTAGTCCTCGTTTAATTGGATTAGCATTATAGTCCCAGAACCATCTTGTATCTATGAACTTAATTTGCTGGTTATTTACAATTATATTATCAGTTTTCGTAAGCCAATTGTTGATCTGAAGAATTGGATATCTTGGCCTAGTATCAGGAACGATGTGGATTTGATAATTCATTAATAGGATGAGGTAGAGCATTAAGGCCAATTGCCTTTGAATAGGAGGATCCAATTTTTTAGGGTCAAGATCGTGAAGCAATTGGCCTTCAACAAACTCCTGTATTATAAAAAAAGTTGTTTTGCGTTCGTTTTCTTTGGAAATTCCTTGGCCGATGAGGAGATATTCTTTTGGGACAAAATTGTGATATTTAACATCCGATCTTAAAATTTCATCAAGATTAGGATTAAATTTAATATTGTAAAATGTTTCAAGCGCTTCTTTGTGAATATATAGTGATTCTCGGATGTTCTTTTGCGCATTAACTATCAGGTCAAAGTTGGGGTGAAAATATTCTTCTTTTTTTGTGAAATATCCAAAATATTGTAGAAATCTAAGGTAGCCTTTGTATTGTCTTAAAATTTCGTTAACTGTTGGCAAAAAAGAAGAAGCGAATAGGTTCATGGTTTTTTCGGCAACTTGGGCCGGCAATGGCAATTTTGTCCCACCAAAAAGATTTAGCTCTAAATCCCATCGGCCTTCTTTAACTACCCAGGGCTGGTTATCGATTTTGTAAACTCGCGCTTGGATACCTGCGGAAATATATTTTAATTCTCTTTTTTGAAAGATTTTTTGTGTTGGCGCTAGTCTGACCGACTTTCTATCGGGGGTGAAGATTGCATAAGGCTGTATTTGCTTTTCAAAATTCGATTCCTTTTTAAATAGAAAACTCGGTAACTTCATTTCTTTTTTATTATTTTTTTGATTTTATTAAACCTCGGCGCAAAATATTCACGTATTTTTGCTCTTTTAACAACAAACTCAGCATTCTTTAATTGTCCAACTAAGTTAGCTCGAGTTGGAAAGTCGCTAATAAGATTGTATGTTTGCCCTAGTCCCTTAAAGCTATGCGCATCGGATCCTACCGAATATGCAATCCCGGTCCTTTTTGCAAATGCCATCGTTGATTTATTTGATATTCCAACTATTGCTCTTGCATTATACCCTTCAATTAAATCTATTGATTTATAAATTTCAAAAAGTCTCTTTTCGCCTATACCATGTCTTCTAATTGAATATGGGTGGGGGATTAGGCTAAGTCCGTTTTGTTTTTTTATTAAACTTATTGTTTCTTCAAGAGTTAAGCCTTTTTTAATTTTTTCTTTTAAAAATAAGCCGATTATTTCGCCGTTTTTAGTAAGGATTTCTTCGCCGACAATGATTTTATTTCCATATTTATTTTTCATTTTGAGGGCAAAATCAATTTCGTTGTGATCTGTAAACGCAATGAAATCAAGTATTCCTGAAGATAGGGCTTTTTCAACCTGTTCCTCACTTATTCCGCCGTCGTGTGATAAAATGGAATGAACATGAAGATCTAATTTATAAATATTATCCATAAAATGATAAGTGCTTATAAAAATAAATTTAATCCAGTTATACTATTTTTTGCTAAACCCCTGAAAAATGTAAATCCCTCAATTTTAACATTTTTAGGGTTAATACCACCATTATTATTTTATTATTTTATGAATAGGGGCGAATTTGTTTGGGCCCTAATCAGCATGTTGGGAATGTTCTTTGACACTTTAGACGGCGCAGTTGCAAGGCTAACAAATCGAGTCACTAAATTTGGTGGACTTTTAGATTCGGTTATTGACCGCATTGCAGACGCAATTTTCATCTTAGGATTTTATTTCTTGTATTCAATTCCACTTGAA
>CAZLRZ010000005.1:0-10704 GCA_964562165.1 uncultured Candidatus Saccharibacteria bacterium | reverse complement strand
AAATCACTATTTGTCGAAAAGGAATAAAGTTGTTATAATTATCACGAGTTTGATGCCTGATGGTGTAATGGTAGCACAATTGGCTGTTAACCATTTAGTCGTGGTTCGAATCCACGTCGGGCAGCCAAATAAAAACTAATCCCGATTAAAATTAATTTTTTAGTCGGGATTTTTCTTTTATTTACTAATGAAATTTACTAAAATAAATCAGACTTTAAATTACTTTTTACAAATCAACTAATGCCAGAATTCAAAGACATTTCCAGTGAAACTCCAAATGATAGTGTTAAACCCACTAATAAAAAGGCGATCTATTTGGCTGTCGGGGCTCTATCTTTTGTCTGTTTAACAATCACGCTTGCCATAATATTATTACCTAAATTAATTAATTGGGAGAAACAACCTGACGATCAAATAGTGCCTTCAGTTTCTACCACAATAACACCTACTTTCGATGAAAATCCATTTGAAGAAAATGGCAGTCCAAGGATCGTTTATAAATATTTAGGAAATGATATCGAGGTCTTTGATATTGTTAAAAATGCAGGTGGTCGATCAGAATGCCAACCCTTAACCTTCGATCCAAATGTTGATAAATATAGTTTAAAAACTCAACCTGGAACTCCTTCAAAATTATATGAAGTCGAAGGATTTGAAGGCGGTAAGATGATGATCAATGGCTGGTTAACTGAAGGATCCGAAAAAATAAACGCTCCTGCTCCTTTCACTGTTAATTTTTATGAATTCGTTTGTGCAAGTTCGGCTAGTTACACTTTAGATATTTTAAAAAGTGGAGTCAGACAAAAATACTTCCCCCATGTTGAGAACTTCAAATTCACCGAAGATGGCAGATATGCATTCATAATCTACAACAACGTTGATAATACTCAAGTTAATAAAATAATTTACGATCTAGTAAACAACACTTCAGTTGAAGTCCCAAATCCTGGCTGTAATACACTTGATGCTATGTGGCAAGGTGATAGATTATTGACCTATTCAAATTTACAAAACACCGAAGAATTCACCACTGATCTTTGTGTCTGGGATAAATCAGCGAATCTTTTAGGACGAGTTAATTTAAATAATTATTGGTCCTCTGCTTCAAGAGACATTTTAAGCGAACCTGTAGGTTTGTTACCCGAAAATCCTGATATATTATTCTTCTATACTGCTTCTTCAAACGACTACAACAACAAATGTTCTTTGTACACTGTCGATTTAAAGAATAATCCCAGAAGTTTAAGATCCGCAATTATCTTAGGCAAAGGGGGTTTTATGTGCGTAGAACCTAATGTGGAATTTGATTTTAGCGGATTAGAATCTACAACGGGTAGTATTAAATATAGATACGAACAAAATAATAGCTGGACAGAATGGACTTCTGCAAATATTAAGTAATTCGATTCCTATCTCTAAACTAAATAGCTATAATATTTTTATAGTCTGTTTTAGGTCGTGAAGATTTTTATTAAATTCTACAAATACGTTTGGCGATATAAGTGGTCCTTCATCGGAGCTTCACTTTTGCTTATAATTTCCGAAATTATCTACAATTTTGCAAACTATTTTGTGCAAAATCTTGTTGATGCAGTAAATGTTCCAAACAATGGGATATTTAATTTTGTAAACGTTATTGCCGGGTTTATTGGAATTTCTCTTTTAGCAATGGTAATCAGTACAGTTGCCTGGACGATCTCGGACGTTAACCTCTTTAAAGGCGCCAGAGACTTGAGAATTCAGGTTCTATCTCATTTACAAGATCTTGATTTCGCTTATCACGCTAATAAAAAAAGCGGATCTTTAATTTCACTTATCCGTAGAGGGGATGGAGCATTTTTTAGTTTCTATCACGAACTCAACAAAGAAACTTTAATTATAATTGTCGATTTCGTCTTTATTGTAGTTGCATTTGCACAAATAGATTATCGCTTTGTACTAATAATCCTGTTTTCAGTCGCCACAATGCTTATTAGCACCTTCTTTTTGTTAAGAGAAAACATCAAAGCTAGGACAAAGTTTAATAAGACAGAAGACGACATCTCAGGCATCATTGCTGATAATTTAATCAACTTTGAAACAGTTAAGTTCTTTGCAAAAGAACGCTTTGAAAGGAACAGATTAGTTACCAAGTTTAAAGAATGGCTCGCCAATATTTGGGGCTATTCCTTTACCTACAGATTAATTGGTATAGCAATTAATCTTATAGAGATTTTTTCCATGGCCTTCATCTTTTATGTCTGTGTAATTATGTCTCAGGCCGGTGAACTCACAAATGGGGCATTTGTTCTCGTGATAACCTTTACCCTTAGATTCTATCCTCAAATGTTTAGTTTGATCTTTAGACTTAGGGAAATTGCCAAAAACCATACCGATCTTGAAAAATATATGAATATATTGGATATGGAACCCGAAATCAAAGATCTACCTGGAGCAATGGAATTAAAAACCTCAAAAGGTCTGATTGAATTCAAAAATGTTGTTTTTGGATATAAGCCCACAAACAAAGTATTAAATGGCTTTAACCTTACTATTCACCCTGATGAATCCGTTGCCTTTGTAGGCACATCAGGAGCCGGTAAAACTACTTTAGTTAAGCTATTGCTTAGATTCTACGATGTAAATAAAGGTGAAATTTTAATTGATGGAGTCAATATTAAAAACATTACAAAAAGCTCGCTAAGAGCCAACATTGGCCTTGTACCTCAAGAACCCGTCCTTTTTAATGACACAATCAAATACAATATTGGCTACCCAATCACCAATATTAAATTATCAGAAATCGAAAAGGCCGCCCAACAAGCAAACCTTAATGATTTTATCGAAAAATTACCCGAAAAATATGCCACGGAAGTTGGCGAGCGTGGTATCAAATTATCGGGCGGCCAAAAGCAAAGGCTGGCAATCGCTAGGGCCTTTTTGGCAAACACCTCAATTGTAATTTTCGATGAAGCCACAAGCCAACTCGATTCGTTCTCCGAAAAGCTTATCCAAGACGCCTTCTGGCGAGTCGCAAAAAACAAAACCTCAATTATTATCGCCCACCGTTTATCTACAGTGATGCGTGCTGATCGAATAATTGTCCTTAAAGAAGGTAAGATCGTCGAAGAAGGCACGCACAAACAACTCTCGTCCCTTAAAAACGGCGTCTATAAAGGCCTTTGGGACATGCAAAAGGGCGGAATGCTCTCAGAATAAATCTTTTATTAAAATTCCCAATTTCAATATTTCACCTTGCTTTGAATAATTTTTCCTAAATTTTAGGAAAAGTTAAGATTCTTCTACTAATATTCTCTCAAGTTAATTATTTCCAAAATGAATGCACAATTACTAACATTCTTAAATTATTTTTTAATAAGCATTTTTATTCTGACAACCTTCTCCTTTTTTAGTGGATTCATTAACTATATTAAAAATAAAAAAAATTAATTTTTATTAAAAATCTTATGAATGCAAAAGTTTATAAAAAATTATCTCAAGGTCTATTGACCTTAGGGGTAATAGGCGCTTCCACCTTGCCGGTAAGGGCCGAAGGTCAGGCAATTTCCTTTCCAAATTTAGACAATCTGCTTTGGAGCATAGTTGCCACAATTCAATACTATACATTACCTTTAATGGCTATAGGGCTTGTTTTATTAGGTATCAAGTTGGTAGCGAGTGGTGATGATACCGCTACAAAAGATGTAGTCAAATCATGGATGGTCAAAATATTAATTGGTGGTGTATTTATCTTTGGTGCAAGTATGATTTCAGGTTTAATTAAAACAGCTGTTGGCGGATAATGAAAAACATTTTCAAAAAATTAGATCTCAAAAACTATTCGGATTCGTTTAAAACTGCCAAATCAAACTTTTTGTTACTTAAACAACAAAAAAAACGAGTCGCCCTAACAATACTATTGGTGTGGGTATTGTTGGTGAGTTTAATAGCCTACCTTTCAATTGCAAATATTTCTAATATCTGGCAGGCGAAAAATTCTGTCCAACAAGAATCTGATTTTACTGACAATGTTAATTTAAATATTCCAGAGGATCCAATTTTGGAAAATTCCGGATCAGAAAACTTCTTCCTTAAACAGATGCAAGATAGTTTGCAAAGTACCTCAGGGGTTTTTGACAATTTTATTGCATATACTCCCGATCCAACGGGTAGGTCAAATTGTTATAAAGGTGAATCACTTGTTTGTGAGCTAAGTTTTATTCCCCAAAGTATGATCAACTTTCCAGCAACCGAGATAAATATGCCTTCTACGCAAAAGATTATAAATACTTTGTTGTCATTGGTCGTGCCTTTTGCCTTTATATTAATATCCATTCAGGGATTTAATTTTTTAGTTGGCGAAAATACTGCGGAACTTAAAAGCTTTCTTTTTAGAGTGATTGGTGGAATCGTGATGTTAATTTTAACCCCATATATTCTAAGTATTTCGATTATGTTGATAAATCAATTATCAAACTTTTTACTTGGGAATGGGAATTTAACTGAATTTATTGTTAAATTTATTGACAGTTTAGAAAATGAATCCCCTGACAATTCGTTTTTCGATCTTTTTAAAAGCTTTTTAGAATTAGGAAATATCGGGGGAATTAATCCTTTAAGCTATTTAGCCGCAATCCCAGTTATTATTGCAATGGGCTTAGTTGGGCTTCTATTATACTATATCTGTTTTCAATTTATTTTACGTTTTTTAAATTTATACTTTTTATCGGCTGTTTATCCATTCACGATAGTTTTCTCATTTCATCCAAAGACAACACAGATTGTAACCAATTATTGGAAGCAATGGACTACGTTTATGATTCAGCAACCAGTATTTATATTAGGGTTCATAATTATTCGCGAGGTTCTAGTAAGTATCTTTGATAAAGGGCTTTCTCTTGAAGTGATGATAATCTTTATTGGCCTTTTGATCTTTTTAAGCACAATTCATATATTTGCTTCAAGATTGTGGGGCGATATATATACTGCGGTTGCAAACAATGTTTCTGCGGGTATTGCCGCCAATCTAGTTAAAACTTCATTTATTGATAAACCATTAGAATATGCCGGTCGTTTAGCAAGTGTTCGATCTGAGCAAAATCTAGCGGGTATTTCAAAGAAATATTTGAATACGGATTCTGCTCCTAATGAAGAAGCGAAAGAAGCCAGCCCTGCTAAAAATGCAGAGAAGTCAATTTACCAAAGTCAGCTTAATAAAGAGCTTCGTGGTGGAGGCCTGAGTGTTAACGAATTACCCAACGGAAAACTCAGTGCATCAGGTAATTTCTATAGTGATTCCAAAAACAACTCTCCGATTCAAAAGCTATACATAAGTCCCGATGATGCTGTTAGAGATGGCGTTAATGCAAAAAACATCCAGAGTCAGAGGCTTTCAAATTTGGTTCTGCAAGATACATCCAACACAAAGAGTATCGGGTCATATAACGGGGGGATTAAAGATTATGCCGGCGAGAACTCTGGACATGCAAAAAATATAAGCCTTAACTATAAAAGCCCAGATAGTAAAGTGAAAGAAAACATGGCAATGGCTCGAAGTTATAACTACTTAAAGGGGGTTCAGGCGGTCGGAGTAAAAAATGATGGAGTAGGCGGCGATAAATCAATATTGGGGGACAATATTATTAAGATCCATGCATATAAAGATGTTATAAAAAATAAAAATGCAGGCTATTAGAATCTACAAAATTAAAATCCGTGAAAATATTTTAAGACAAATAATTTTCACAAATAAAAATGTTTTTATTGGTCTCTCGGCATTAAATATCGTAATTATTTGGATGATTTCAGAATCAATGCCAGTTGGGACTAAACTCACACTTTCAATTTTGAGCTCTGGTCTTTCGCTTTTAATATTCACTTCAAAAATTGACGGACAATCATTTTTCAAAATTATTTTCAGGATGATTAAATTTTATTTTAACCAAAAGAAATTTAGAGAATGAAAAACCATCTAAAAATTAAAAATAATTTAATAATCTATAACAAATCCATCATTGCGGTTTACGAATTAGACCCTGTAGATTTGTTCATCCTACCCGAAAGCGACCAGGAAATGTTTGTTAAAGATATGCGAAATACATTAAACGCAATAAAAGATTCAGAAATCCAAATAATTATGAGGACAAGAAGCGCATTGCCCGAAGACTTGAAACAGCACTTGAACACCTTTTCAAAAATGAATGAGGATGAAAGTTCAATTAACAAGACATTAATTCAAAAGTATTCGGAAGATTTAAACGAGTTGATTTCAAGAAACATCATTCCGATTAAAGAATATTTTCTGCTTTTTAAACAAAATTGTGAAACCGAAAAAGAAGACCAGCTTGAAAAAGGCCTTGTAACACTAGAGAGAAAAATCGGTAGAGTTTTTAACAATATCACTGCCACAGGAATTAATTTAAAACAAATAATCGGCCCGAATTTAGATAAATTTTTAAAATCATATACAAGACCATGATCACATCAATATCAAAAAGCTTTCAATGGTATATAGGGATTTGCGAATCATTAGGCGGAGAATTTGCGAAACTACTATTCTTTTTAAAAAAAAGCAGTCAAAAAGAAGAAATTGAAAAGCTAAATTCGATGCTGATTAAAAAGAATGAAAGCCAGTATAAAAAATACACATTTGATTCAATTGTCGAAAAAGACCGCAGTTTAATAATTGGCGACAAGCATCATAGAATTTATTACCTAGCAGATCTTCCCCCTTTTGTTTTCTACTCGACCATTTTCAAGCTTATCAATTTGCCTATACCACTTACGTTTTCATACCATATAAAAGACACCAATAAAGCAATTATGATAAAGGCTTGTAGAGCCAGGTTAAGCGTTTTAGAAAGTTCGCGAAATTCAGAAATTAAAAAAAATAAAAATCCAAGTCCTGAACTTATTAAAGAGATCGAGGAGTTGAATGTATATATCAACGACTTAGTTTACGATAAAGAGAAGTCTTTCCTTTTAAGTCTATATATTGAAATAAGAGCCGATAACGAAAAGCAATTAATAGAATATGGAAAAGCTCTGCAAGACGCAGGAGCAGATATGGAATTCACTTTTAACACATATTCATTCGCCCAAAAGAAAGCTTTAGATTCCATTATGCCATTTTGTAACGATTCGGTTAAAGAAAACCATCTAGTTCAAAGTTCGGCAATGGTAAATTTATTACCGTTTTTAAGTAGAAATTTGAATGACCCATCCGGAGTGTTCTTCGGAATTGATCATTACACCAACAGTCTCATATTATTAGATATCTTTAAGGCCCGAAACGCCAATATTAATATATTCGGAACATCTGGATCAGGCAAATCAGTAACCGCAAAGTTATTAATGATGAGATTTGTATTAAGAGGTGTCCAGAATTTGATATTAGACCCCGAAGGCGAGTACGTTGATTTAACAAATGCTCTTAAAGGCAAGGTTTATCAGTTTAGTTCGAATAATGGCATTGATCCCTTTTTGTTATTAACTGCACTAGACACAGAAAAATCAGATTTGGTTCAAATAATTAAGCACTTTTTAGGCTTTTTTATTCAAGAACGGAATTATGATATGGCACTTCTAGACGAACTAATAGTGGAATTTATGAGTAGAAACTCAGCCAAAAACTTCAATGCTTTTTATGTGTTTGTACAAAAAAAGCTAGGGAAGACGCATGGCATTGTTGTAGATTTAAAACAGCTTATCACAGGTTCACTTGCGGGACTTTACACTAATAGCACGAATCTTAACTTTACCAATCAAATTATTTGTTTTGATTTATCCCTATTGAAAACAGATGAGCAAAAACTTCCTCTTATGTACTTGCTTGGGAATGTAATTAATAAGCTTCTAGACTTATCCGCTACTAGGCGTATGGTTTTTATTGATGAGGCTCATAAATTTATACGTGATAAAAACATTACTGATTTTTATGTAAATCTTGTGAAAACTGCAAGAAAACGAAAGGCCGGAGTAGTTACTATTACTCAAAACCCCGAAGATTTTAAAGAATCGGATAGTTCCAAGACAATTATTACTCAAGCGGAAACCACAATTTTATTAAAACAAGCTGCAGGTTCGATCAATTATATTAACCGTTTTGGTCTATTTAAACTCAGCGATAGGGAATGTACAGATCTAACTACCTTTGGAGTAGGCGAAGCCCTTTTTATTAGAGAGAAAGAACATATTTATATTGATGTCTTTCCATTCAAAAGTGAGAGGGAATTAGTTTTTACATAAATTTATAATGCAAAACGAAAATCAAGAAAATAATCAGGGAAATACCTTCTCGAGTGTTTTCTCAAAGGGGTTAGACATCGCAAGTCTTTTCACGAAAACCGGGAAGGTAGCTAAGGTTATTTCTAAAGTGGGGGGCAGTATGGGGCCGGTAATTCTGGTCATGATGATTATGATTCTTTGTTCCGTGTGTTTTTTTGTATTTCAATCTTCTATGCAGGCGATAACTACCGATAATACTTATAGCTATATGATTTATAGTGATTTCGAAGATAGTGGTACACCACATCTGTCGCCCTTTGGTGGAGTTGAGTTCCAACAAATTACTGCGGATTTCCATGCACTCGATTATTACAATTCCTTTGGAAGATGGCATCAGGGAATTGATTTAGTCCCTAATGCTAAATACTATAAAGAAGATGCGGGGTATTTAGACTATGGTGATGTATTAATTTATGCGACTTGTTCGGGGAATGCAAAATCGTTGAAAGATTCGGCTGGAGCCAACTACATTTATCTTACTTGTGACGGCAATAAACACGCACTACTTTTTGTGCATAATAAAACAAATTTAATTGAAATGAATCAACAAAAAAAAGTTACTGCGGGACAGCCGATAGCCGTTATGGGAAGCACCGGAAATTCTACAGGGGCGCATGTCCACTACGCAATCAAAGATCTAAAGACTAACAGCTATATTGACCCTAAGCTTTTTATGAATTAGCTTGCTGCCTTTTAATACAGGCATCAATAAATCCCAAAAATATTGGATGCGGTGATGTAAAGTGAGATTTTAGTTCCGGATGGTATTGAGTACCAACAAAAAACGGGTGGATCTTTTTATCTAGTTCAATGGCTTCAACTAGCGAGCCATCGGGGCTCGTGCCAACTATTTTCAAGCCTGACTTCTCTAATATTTCTTTGTAATCATTGTTGAATTCGTATCTGTGCCTATGTCTTTCGTTTACGACAGGAAGTTTAGGGAATAGGTCGCTTTTATTATTTTTGTAAAGCGAGTAGAGTAGGGAGTCTTCTTTTAATTTGCAAGGGTAGCCTCCTAATCGGATAGTTCCACCATACTTTTTGTCGAGAATGTTTTGCCTTTGGCTTTCCATAATATGGATTACAGGGGCTCCGGTTTTTGGTTTTACTTCTGTAGAATTGGCGTCTTTGAGATGGGCTACATTGCGGGCGTATTCGATTACAGCCATTTGCATTCCAAAGCAGAGGCCAAGATAAGGGATTTTGTTTTTTCGGGCAATTTCTACGGCTTTGATTTTGCCTTCTACACCTCGGCTTCCCCAGCCTTGAGGGACGATTAGACCGTCATATTTTTTTAAAGATTCTTGGAGGGCGGGGTTTTTGTCTAGGTTATCGGATACAATCCAGTTTAAAACTGGCTTACAGCCTCTGGCCCAGGCGGAATGATTGACGGCTTCGATTACTGAAGCGTAAGAATCTTTTAAACTGAAATTTCCACTTTGAAAATATTTTGCGATTACGCCTATGTTTAAAGTCTTTTGGGGTTTATCAATTTTTGTTAATAAGGTGTTCCATTTTTTGAACATGGCATTGTTTTGTGGGGGTTTTTGCCTTATATGAAGTTCTTTCAAAAGGACTGAGCCAATTCCTTGATCGTAATATTTTTTTGCTACCTTGTAGATGTTATCCATATCGGGCGCTGAGAAAACGTTTTCGGGTTTTATCATGCAATAAGCAGAAAGTTTGTTTGCACGAATTTCGTCGATACCATCTTCTGAACGGGCTAGTAAGATTTCCGGGTTTATACCTGAACTGTTTAGTTCTTTTACAGAAAGTTGAACAGGTTTGCTCTTCATTTCCCCTATGTTTTTTGGAACTGGAAGGTATGATAAATGGACATGAATTACATCATTAGGATATTTCAACTTCAGTATTCTGTTTGCCTCTAAAAAGAGCTTGTTACCAATTTCTCCAACTGTTCCGCCAATCTCTATTAGTGTAATTTCAGCCTTTTTGTCTTTTGCTAGTTGTTCAATCCAATCCACAATGACCTGTGGGACATGATAATCGATGTTTACCCACTTGCCTTCGTAAGCTAAAGCGCGTTCATCTTTAATAACTTTTTCAATTACTGCTCCGCAAGTGAGCGAATTAGGCCGTGTGAATTGTTCACCGGTAAATCTTTCATATGTTCCGATATCCATATCGGTTTCAAAGCCATCTTCAAGTACGAAAGTCTCGCCGTGTTCCAAAGGATTCATTGTGCCTGCGTCAACATTCAAATATGGATCAGCTTTCATCATCGTTATTTTAAATCCATAGGATTTCAAAATGACAGCTAGAGAAGAAGATGCGATGCCTTTACCTAAACCGGATATAACTCCACCTGAAATGAAGATAAATTTTTGCATAGTTTTTTAGGGAATTAAGAGCTACTATACAACACTAGGAAATTTTGGGCAAGGAGAATTTTTCCCAATCTTCGATTTCGCCTTCGAT
>CAZLRZ010000004.1:41271-53469 GCA_964562165.1 uncultured Candidatus Saccharibacteria bacterium | reverse complement strand
AATATATGAAATCATTCAAAATAAACTTCAACCTCAACACAATTATTGCTTTAATTTCAGTGGTATTAATTTCCATCTTTTTATTGTCATTGCTTTCACCAGATGATGGCAGTACTCAAACAAATTTGTCTGAGTTTGTTACCGGAATAAAATCTGATAAATATTCAACAGTAAGCATTCAAGATGACGGTCGAGCAGTGGCAAAAGGTAAATCATTTATGATCGCCCAAACTAGCAATACAATTGCTGTAAATCCAGCCATTTCCACTCAAATCATTAATAAAGCTGATTTGTCAGTAATTGATTCCGATGGCTTATATAGCTTAATAAAACCTTTAGATTTAAAAGATAGCTTCCTTTCAATAATTAAACCGGGCGATGTAAATCGAGCAAAAGAAATTTATATTGGTGAGGATTTCGTGTTGGTGGTACCAGCAGTATCTTCGCAGAAAAGTTCAATAGTAATGAATTTTGGACAATCAGATTTCGAAAATTTACTTGCTCAAAACGCATTAAAATTAGAGTCTTTACCAATCAATGTTTACTATTTTTCTTATGAAGCCTCTGATTCTAAAGTGGACGATATTTCAGCCTTCTATAACAGTGGTAGGTTCTCCAAGATATGGTCATTAGATGGTGTCGTAATCGCTGCATTACAACCTAAAGAGGTGTTATCTCAATTTGTTTATTGGAAAGATACAAATGACAACTTAGTTGATTTCACGGAATTCCTACAAAGAGAAGGAATTAAATTCGACAGTAAAAACGTAAAAGTTGATTTTGTTAAAACTTTCCAAGTACCATGGGGTGATTTATTTATCGCTGGATTCTTAGGTGTATTAGTGGTAATGGCAGTCATGATGTTTAGAGGAGTTCAAAGTTCAGGTTCTGGTTTAATGAAATTTGGACAAACAAAAGCAAGAATGTTCTTTGGCAGAAGACCCGATGTAACCTTCAAAGATGTTGCCGGTATTGACGAAGCAAAAGAAGAGCTTAGAGAAATCGTAATGTTCTTGAAAGAACCAAAACGATTCTTATTAATGGGAGCAAGAATTCCAAAGGGTGTTTTAATGGTAGGTGCTCCAGGTACAGGTAAAACCTTACTTGCAAGGGCAATTGCAGGTGAAGCAGGAGTTCCATTCTTTCATACCTCAGGTTCAGAATTTGAAGAAATGTTAGTTGGTGCAGGAGCAAGTAGAGTGAGAGATCTCTTCGATAAAGCTAAAAAAGCCGCTCCCGCATTGATATTTATTGACGAAATTGACGCTGTTGCTAGAAAAAGAGGTACAACAATTCAGTCTGGTACAACTGAACAAACTTTAAATCAAATCTTAGTAGAAATGGATGGCTTTGAGAAAAACTCGAATGTAATCGTAATAGCAGCAACTAACAGACCCGATGTACTTGATCCCGCAATTTTAAGACCAGGTAGATTTGATAGAAGAATTGTTCTTGATTTACCCGATAAAGAAGGTAGAAAACAAATTATTCAGATTCATGCAAACAACAAGCCATTAGCAAAAGATGTCGATCTAGACACAGTTGCCAAAAGAACTGTTGGTTTTTCAGGAGCAGATATTGAAAACATGCTTAACGAAGCTGCAATTATCACTGCAAAAGATAATCGTAAAGAAATAACTGCTTTTGATCTCGAAGAAGCAGCAACAAAAGTTCAGGTCGGACCACAAAAAAAGAGAAGAAGAACAGAAAAAGAATTAAAAATGACTGCTTATCACGAAGCCGCCCACGCATTAGTAATGACATTAGTCCCTGAAAGCGATCCTGTTCATAGAGTAACTATCGTTTCAAGAGGAATGGCCTTAGGATACACAATGCCACTTCCAGAAACTGATCAACTTCAAATGAGCAAAACCCAAATGCTTTCAAAAATTAAATCTTTGTTAGCAGGTCATGCTTGCGAAAAAATAATTTTTGATGACGTCACAAGTGGTGCTGCTAACGATATTGAAAAAGCCACTAGCATTGCCAAAAGAATGATTATGCAGTTTGGAATGAGTGATAAATTAGGCTTAGTTAAATATGGTGATGAAGAAGAGCCATATTTAGGATACAGCTATGGCCAAAACAAAGACTATTCTGAAGAAACCGCGAAAATCATTGACGAAGAAGTAAGAAAAATCATAGACGAATGTCTAACCGATACTAACAAAATGTTGAAAGAAAATCGTGTTACTTTGGACAAAATCGTAAGCACTTTACTAGAAAAAGAAACAATCGATTCAGAAGAATTTAAGGAATTCTTTAAAAAATAATATGTCTAAACAAAGACTTCTTTTAATAGATACTTATGCTCTAGCGCATCGTGCATTTCACGCCTTTCCAAGTAGTCTATCTACAAAAAGGGGCGAGAAAACGAATGCGATCTACGGATTCTCCAGTATGCTTTTGCAGGTCTTAAAACAATTCAAACCTGATTATATAATCTGTGCACTCGACTCTAAAGGTCCAACGGTGAGGCATAAAATGTATGTGGAATACAAAGCCAATAGGCCTAAAATGGATGAGGATTTAAAAGTTCAAATACCCAAAATCGAATCCTTAATTAAAAGTTTAAATATTCCTGCAATTTCTCTATCTGGATACGAAGCCGATGATATTATAGGATCCACTGTAAAAAGCCCAATGTACAAGGACTTTGAGATAATCATTGTAACAGGTGACAGAGATCTTCTTCAGCTTATAGACGATAATACTAGTGTATTTTTAGCTGGAGGAGCTTTTTCAGCTTCAAAACTATTAGATAAAGATAATGTTAACGGTAAGTTTGGAGTTGAATCTTCTGAAATAGTTGACTACAAGGCATTAAGGGGTGACCCATCAGACAATATCCCTGGGGTTCCAGGTGTTGGTGAAAAAACAGCAACCGATTTAATCAATGAATTTCATAATCTAGAAAATGTCTATGCGAATTTGGATAAAATTAAGCCCGCAATAGTTAAAAAACTAGAAGCCGGCAAAGATTCAGCCTATATTTCAAGGGAACTTGCAAAAATCATTACAGATCTAAGTATACAAATCGATTTATCCGCATCTGAATATAGGGATATCGATTTTCAAGAAGGCAAAAAGCTTTTTGAATATTATGAATTTAGGACTTTGGTTGAAAAACTCTCAAGACTAGACCCAGCATTTGCTGTAGCTCAACAAGAAGAAATTGCAAAATCCGATTACAATAGTGACTTCAAAAGAACAAACATCACAGATAGTAAATCTTTGGCTTTGATGGCAGAAGATTTACTTTCCAAAGAATATTTTGTAGCCGACTTTGTATTAGAAGGAAACATCTTTTCAATACCTTCAACTATCCAATTAGCAACCGATGGCTTGGTATATATTGTCCCGACAGATCTCATTTCTGGTGAAAACTTAAGTGTTTTTAATAAGATTTTCAAGTCGGGTAAATGCACAGTTTTTAATGCAAAAAAGTTTTCGCATCTATTAAAAAATCTCAAAATTAACGATTTTGAATTCAAGGATGACTTAATGTTGATGGATTATCTTCTCTCTGGCGGATCGGCGAAAGTCGATTTGCAGGCTTCAATTTTAAGACATTTGAACATAAAAAATGAACATCCCGAGCAGGCTGGACTATTCGAAGAAAACCTAAGTTGTACACAAACGTATCAAATTATGATACTTTCCAGGGTGATTCCAAAAGAGTTTACTGACAGAATTTTACATGATAGATTACCCAATATTGGTTCTTTATACAAAGATATTGAGATGCCCTTAGTAAAGGTTTTGGTAGATTTAGAACGAAATGGAATAATGCTTGATCCAAACGTGCTTGTTGATTTTGAAAAAACCTTATCAAAAAGACTCATCTTACTTGAAAAAGAGATTTTTGATTTAAGTGGAGAGGTCTTTAATATTTCTTCTCCAAAGCAAATGTCGCATATTCTTTTTGAAAAATTAAAAATCCCTGGATCCAAAAAGAATAAAAGTGGAGGATTTTCAACTAACGAAAGAATTCTCACAAATTACGTCAACGAATACCCAATTGTTGCCAAGATTCTTGAATACAGAGAACTTTTCAAGCTGAAATCTACATATACTAATACCTTAATTGATCAAATCAACAAAGACACAAATAGGGTGCACACTAGCTTTAATCAAGCTATAGTGGCAACCGGTAGGCTATCGTCCACCAATCCAAATTTGCAAAACATCCCAACAAATACTGAACTTGGGCAAACAATTAGAAGAGCTTTTGTAGCTTCAAAAGGCTGTAAGTTAATTAGCTTTGACTATTCTCAGCAAGAACTAAGATTGCTCGCGCATTTATCAAATGAAAAGGATCTATTGTTTGCCTTTAATAACAAAATCGATATTCACACATTGACCGCCGCAAATATTTTCAATATTGACATTGAAAAGGTCACAAAAGATCAAAGAAGAGTAGGCAAAACAGTTAACTTTGGAATAGTCTACGGAATTTCAGCTTTTGGATTAGCAGATAGACTAAAAGTTACAAACGATGCCGCCCAAGGTTTCATTGATACTTTCTACAAAAGTTATCCAAGAGTAAAGGTTTATTTTGAAGAAATCAAAGCCGAAGCCCGAAACCGTGGCTTTATTGAAAGCATATTAGGAAGACGTAAATCTGCCATGGCGTTAAATTCTCCAAATTATCAAATCCGTAAAGCCTTTGAACGAGAAGTCATCAACTTCCCATTACAAGGAGGTGCTGCCGACATTATGAAGTTGGCTATGATCCAATGCAACAATTTAGTCCAAAAGCGCTATTCCTCAAAAGTGAAAATGGTCTTACAAGTTCACGATGAATTAATTTTCGAAGTCCAAGACGATGACGAAAAACTCATCAAAGAATTTATGAACGAAATCAAATACACTATGGTCAATGCTGTAAAGCTAAACGTCCCCGTCCTCGTTGATTCCACGATAGGGGGGAATTGGGGAGAGCTTTAGCTAGTCTATATTGAAGATATCCATCTAGTGTTATAATCCTCTAAATAAATTTACAAAATGAAAAATTATAGAGGTCCTTTTCTTAATGTGGAGGCTGCTCCTAATCTAATCATATCAAACGTCCCAAGTACTAGCCGTGATTTCCGAATGGGCTTATTACAAGCATACAATCGGTTAGGGACTAGTGAAGAAGTTGTATCGGAAGGCTCCGGAAGAGTAAACTCCATTTATTCAGAATCAACTAGGCGCCTAGTTTTGAATAGCCTGTCTGGAGTGCCGAGTTTTTTGGTTGATGTTTTCAAAAAGCCGCCTTATTTAAATTCATTATTTTCAAAAACCGGACAGTTATTGTTAGTAATGTATGAACCGTTTGGTAGTTGTGACGAGGTTTTGGGATCTATAGGAAATACTTCGGGATCCTACGGTATCGATCCTAAAATTGGAAGGACTATGCAAATTTTACCAATAGATAAAGAGGGGTTACATATTAATAACGGTGAGAGTATTCGTATTAGTCAAGACAAAAGTGGTGGTTATCTTCTGGGTCAGGTTGCATTAAAAATTCTCGGTCTATAAATTCCCCTCAAATCCTTCGGTATTTAATTTCTCTCCAAAAAAGGGTACAATTTCTGTATATTCTTAACTATTCAAAAAATGAAAAAACTTATTAGGCTGATTATTAAGCTAATCAGTTTTTTGATTGGTATTGTAACGGCAGTTCTATTTGGCTATCGCTTAGTGCGAAATTATAGAAAGAACAGAAGAGAAAAAGAAGAATTGTTACAAGTTGAAGAGGCGAATTTTAAAGCTATTGAAAAAATTTCTCATCCTCAAAAAAGAGTGGAGCCAAATATTAACCTGTCCGAGACCAAAGGGTTAAGCTCTAGGCAAAAAAGGGTCTACGACATCATTAAACAGAACAAAAAGGTTGAGATGAGGAATCTTCTGGGTCGAATAAGCGGAGTCACAGAAAGAACGCTTAGGCGCGATTTGTTGAAACTCCAAAGTTTAGGTTTGGTAGTTAAGCTTGGGAACACTAAATCTGTCACATATTTATTAAAAGAAAATGAGTAATTTTAACCCCAAATTTACTATAACTTCCACAATTTTAAACAATGTTTCCCAGTGTGAGGTTGCAAAGGCTGTAATTGAAAATTCGCCTCTGGTTCCGGCATGGGAAAGGAAGTTCCAAACACAGGCTTTGGTAAGATCCGTTCACCATTCCACGGCACTCGAAGGCAATGAATTAACAATAGACGAAACTGAAAGAATAATTGATGGTGAAAAAGTCGATACTTTTAGGCTCCGAGACGTCCAAGAGATAATTAATTATCGAAATGTTATCGGATTTATTTCGGAAAATAAGGAAACTAAGTTTACTATAGGATTCCTTTTGAAAATGCATTCTGTTTTAGGTCATAAAATCCTTCCAGATAAATATTTAGGCAAGGTCCGTGATAGAAATGCAATGATAATTAATGATCAAAATCTTGATATTGTTTTTGATCCACCAAAATATAATGAAATTGAAAATCAATTAGATGAAGTTGTTGATTGGGATAATGAAGTAGGCAGCACCCTGCATCCGCTTTTAAGAGCTGCAATTCTTCACTATGAAATCGTAAGAATCCATCCATTTGCAGATTTGAACGGTAGAACGGCAAGGTCTTTTGCCACTTGGTCACTTTATAGAGATGGTTACGACATTAAAAGTTTCTTTTCACTTGAAGAACACTACGATCAAGATCCTAAAGGCTATTATGATGCGCTAGATTCGGCGAATAAATCCAATGATTTAACTGAATGGATTGCATATTTCACAAATGGAATGATGTCTGAACTTAATAAAATTAAAGAAAAAGTATGGGATCTTTCTAAAGATAGAAGAATGAGAATGAAGGTAGGGCAAGTTGCATTAAATGAAAGACAGTTACTAATTATCAATACACTCGAAGCCGAAACTGAGCTTAGCAATCCTGACTTTGATGAATTATTTCCAAAAATATCGGATGATACAATACTAAGAGATCTAAAAGATCTCATAGAAAAGGGAATTGTCATTAAAAAAGGGAGAACAAAAGGTGCCAAGTATTTTCTGGCCTAAGTAATAACTTAATTAAAGCCCCCAATTTTTAATATTTCACTAATATGAAATTTATAGAATTCGCCAAATTTTTAGAAAAAGTAGAAAAACAAAATTCCAGAAATTCAATTACTCAAAGTTTAGCCGATCTGTTTAAGGCGATGACCCCATCAGAGGCTCGATTATCAGTATATATGTTACTTGGTAGAACCGCTCCAATATATATTAATCAAGAATTTAACTTTTCCATAAAATCAATTATTAAATCCTTGGCAGTGTTCCAGGGTCGTTCCGCAGATCTAGTGCTTGAAGATTATAAAAAAATCGGCGACTTGGGTGATGTAGCGCTTGTTGTCGAGATAAATAAAGAGCCGACATTATCAATCGAAGAAGTTTTTAATTATCTAAATTTGCTTTCGCAGACTTCCGGTAAAAACTCCGTTTTGGAAAAACAAAAAATCTATTTAGAACTTTTAAAAAAGGCTACAACACAAGAGGTAAAGTACATCACCAGAATTATTATGGGTAATCTAAGGGTCGGCTTTAGTTTAAAGACGATGCTCGATAGTCTTTCTTTGGCTTTGGTGGGGGATAAGACTTTAAGAAGTAAAATTGAATTTGCATATGGCGTAAGAGCCGACATTGGTATGATTGCGGAGACATTGCTTGATAAGGGTATTGCCGGCATTGAAGACTTTAAAGCAGAAGCGGGTATTCCGGTCATTTCAAAATTAGTGGAAAGAGAGAAATCTTCAGAGGGGATCATTAAAAGAATGGGTAAATGCTATATCCAGCCTAAATTCGATGGCTTGCGTGTCCAAATGCACTTTTCCAAAAAAGCTTTCCTTGAAAATTCAGATATTTCAAAAGTATCAATTCAAGAAAACTTTGAATTTAAAAATCCAAAACCTCAAAATGTCAGAATTTTTAGCCGAAATCTAGAAAATATCACAGCTATGTTCCCGGATGTAGTTGATGAACTTATGAAGCTCAAAGTGGATTCAATCATTTTAGATTCCGAAGCAATCGGGATCGATGAGAAAACCGGCAAATATCTTCCTTTTCAAGAGACCATCAAGCGAAAAAGAAAGTATGACATTGAAGAAATGATCAAATCACACCCTTTAAAAGTCAACGTGTTTGATGTCTTGGAGCTAAACGGAAAAGACATTACCAAAGTGCCACTTTCTGAAAGGCTAAATGTTTTGAATGAAGTTTTTAGTGGAATTCAAAGTCAAATCTTGACGATCACTAAAACAGATCTAGTGGAAGACGCCGAAAGTTTAGAAGCCCTTTTTAGCGACTATATTAAGGATAATTTAGAAGGCGTAATAGCCAAATCGACAGATGGTAAATATGATCCAGGCACTAGAAACTTTGATTGGATTAAATTAAAAGCCTCCTCGAAATCTGAAATGGTAGATTCCGTGGATGCAGTCGTTATGGGGTATTACAAGGGGACCGGTTCTAGGGCGGAATTTGGCCTTGGGGCTATCCTTCTTGGGGTTTACGACAAAGAAAAGGATAAATACTTTAGTCTGGCAAAAGTAGGCACAGGAATCACTCAGGAGCAGTTATCTTCATTTAAAAAAGAAATCGATAAGCATATTACGAATAAGGCTCCGATTAATTATTCTATAGACAAAAAATTAAAGCCCGACGTCATAGCTTTGCCAAAAATTGTAGTCACGATAGATTCTGATTCAATTAGTAAAAGTAAAGATAATGGGGGATGCGGCTACTCTTTAAGATTTCCAAGACTAGTTCAGTTCAATCGGGATAAAGATCCTCAAGATACAACTTCAATTTCGGAATTAGCCAGAATGATGGAGCTAAAAGTTAATTAGTCTCGATTAAATTCGATGGATTTTACAACCGTGTTTACATATTCCTGAATTTCTTCCCTAGAAGTTTCTTTCTCATTAAAAAGCGCTTTGATTAGTGAAAGTGGCTTATTGGACGTTGTCGATTTAGCTGTGAAGCTTGTATATCCTTGGAACTTATAGTTTTCTTCAAAGTCACAAATAAATTTAATTGTTTTTTCGTCATTTAAAACTGAAAACTCGTTTTCATTTAAAAACGAATCCTGGGCAAAGTTGCAAACGTTAATGCTGACAATGAAGTCCGGGTAATTTGAAAAAGTTATGTTTTCGATAAGTTCTTCGGATTTACAGGGGCTAGGCTGTGTAATTGATCTAGCTTCTCCAAAAATTTCAGGATAATCGAACGAAAGTTTAGAAACCGAAGTCTCAAATTCCTTTGTTTTTAAAGGCATCTCTTCAGTTTGATTCCCTAATACTGCTGGGGGATCTTGCGAATCTTTAGGTTTTAGAGATAAATTTAAAAAGAGTATTACAGTAAAAAGAATAAACACATTTAAGCCGATAAAGGCTTTAGTCATTTGTTTGTAGGAGATCTTTTCTAATTTCATGTTTTTATTATAGCTTAAAAAAATGAGGTTGGGCAAAATCACCGAGGCTTATGTTTTTCTACTTGACAGGTCGATGATGGATTTCTATACTCTAAGTGATAATTTTTTATATTTACAAATACATGACAGAGTCCACTCCAAAGTCCGATGACAAAGTAATGGCAGCAGTTGCAACTTTACCTTTAGTCGGTCTAATTATTTACTATGCAATGCCTGATGCATCAGCAATCGTAAAGCATTACGCAAAGCAGAGTAACGCAGTCTTAGCATTGTCGGTCGTCTCATTTATTATTTCGATGATCTTATCATTTATAATTCCTGTAATTGGTTCATGTATCGGATTTGTAATTTCAATCGTCCCAACAGTTGCTTGGATTATGCTTTTAATTAAAGCATTGAACAATGTTGCAGACTACAAATTACCAGTAGTTGGTGAATATTTTGATAAATTAATTAAATAATTCATCAAATAAAGTAAAATTTAAGCCCCTCAAAGGTATCCTTTGAGGGGCTTTTTTATTCTTAGCTTCGTTTGTTATAATAAAAAATAACTTTTAAATCAAAATCCAATGAACGAAATAGACGGTCGCATTTTTGAATTCACCCTTCATCCATTAACAGATAATGAATACTATTTTAATATCCTTCCTCAGGATTTTAAGTTCCAAGCCTGGGCAGTTTTAATCGGATTGCTTTCAATAGTCGTCACAATATTCTTTATTTGGCTCTTAAAGAAGAGAAGAGATAGATTTTACATTGAAAAACTAACTCGAAAAGTATTCTCTCGACACTTAAAAATATCTTTAGGGCTTTGGATTCTCTATATGTTGATAATTTTCTTGAGAACTCAAAATGTTGCCTATGTCAGTATGAGGATCTGGATTTACTTGCTGTTATTCATTAATCTTGCCAATCTTGTCTTTGCATTTTTGAAGTCGAAAAACTTTTTCAGGAAAGAATCCGTTAAAGCACTTGATTTAGAAGAGAAAGTAGGTAATAATTACGCACAGTACTTACCTAAAAAGAAAAAGAAATAAAAAACGGTAATGTATTGACGAAAGTCGGAATGGTTTGCTAAAATCATTTTGCATATTGATACTTCAATATCAATTTTCCATTGCTCTTTAACAACTGAAAAAGGTGGCAGAGATTTTACTTTGTTAATACCATTGTAAAATTGAAGTCAACGTCAATTCGGTAATTAAAATAACCAGATCTTATTTTCTGATTTTTTCAAATCAGAAATGAACAAAACATTTTTATGGAGAGTTCGATCCTGGCTCAGGATTAATGTTGGCGGCGTGCCTAAGGTATGCAAGTCGAACGATTTTTATTGAGCCGTAAGGCAAGATAAAAGTAGTGGCGAACGGCTGAGTAACACGTGGGAATTTCCCCTTAAGTCGAGGATAGCCCACCGAAAGGTGGAGTAATCCTGGATGTGGCCTTCGGGTCAAAGACGCAAGTCGCTTGAGGATGAGCCCGCGTCCTATCAGGTAGTTGGCAGGGTAATAGCCTACCAAGCCTTTGACGGGTAGCTGGTCTGAGAGGATGACCAGCCAGAATGGGACTGAGACACGGCCCATACTCCTACGGGAGGCAGCAATCAGGAATTTTGCGCAATGGACGAAAGTCTGACGCAGCGACGCCGCGTGAAGGATGAAGGCCTTCGGGTTGTAAACTTCTTTTATAGAGGAACAAGTTCTGAGTGTACTCTATGAATAAGGTACTGCAAACTACGTGCCAGAAGCATCGGTGATACGTAGGTACCAAACATTATCCGGATTTACTGGGCGTAAAGAGATGCGTAGGCGTCTTGATAAGTTCCGCGTTAAATCTACCGGCTCAACCGGTAAACTGCGTGGAAAACTATCTCGATTGAGTTAGCTAGGGGAAGACGGAATTCTCGGTGTAGCAGTGAAATGCGTTGATATCGAGAAGAACACCAATGGCGAAGGCAGTCTTCTGGGGCTTAACTGACGCTAAGGCTCGAAAGCGTGGGGAGCAAAACGGATTAGATACCCGTGTAGTCCACGCCCTAAACAATCTCCGCTAGTTGTCGGGACTGGCTTGGTTTTTTCTTCGGAAAGGATTAGGCAGTTTCGGTGACGTAGTTAACGCGTTAAGCGGAGCGCCTGGGGAGTACGACCGCAAGGTTAAAACTCAAAGGAATTGACGGGGACCCGCACAAGCAGTGGAGCGCTTGGTTTAATTCGATGCTAAGCGAAGAACCTTACCAGGGCTTGAACTATAGCTGCATTCCTTTGGAAACTTAGGAAGCCTTCGAGGGTGCTATAGAGGTGCTGCATGGCTGTCGTCAGCTCGTGTCGTGAGATGTAGGGTTAAGTCCCGCAACGAGCGCAACCCCTATTCGATGTTATATATTTCTTCGAAAACTGCCTCGCCAAAACGAGGAGGAAGGTGGGGATGACGTCTAGTCCTCATAGCCCTTATGTCCTGGGCTACACAAGCGCTACAATGGGTGGTACAGAGGGTTGCCAAACCGCAAGGTGGAGCTAATCCCTTAAAACCATCCTCAGTTCAGATTGTCGGCTGAAATTCGCCGACATGAAGTTGGAATTGCTAGTAATCGCAGATCAGCATGCTGCGGTGAATACGTTCTCGGGTCTTGTACACACCGCCTGTCAAGCTACGGAAATCGGTTCCGCCCGACGGTCCTTCATAAGAGGGAACTAAGGCAGGGCTGGTAACCAGAGCTAAGTCATAACAAGGTAGC
>CAZLRZ010000004.1:0-41261 GCA_964562165.1 uncultured Candidatus Saccharibacteria bacterium | reverse complement strand
GCTGGATCACCTCCTTTCTAAGGAGTTAGATTATAAACACTTTGTTTATTAAGTGTACGAAAAGAATACTCACAAGGCGTTGACTTTCTGCTACCTTTTTCAGTTGTTAAATTCTAAAAACAATAATCCACCGTAAGGTGGTTTTTTGTTTTTTTGCTTAAGATAATTAATCCTGTTAGAATTTCTTAGATATTTTTTATAAATTAATCTATGGATCCTCAGGAAATATTACCCGATAAACCATCAGAATCGACAAATATTTTGTCATCCGATGTTCAAAAATCACCTTCAAACAAAACGAATAATACTCTTTTAATAATTGGTATTATTGTAGGACTGTTTTTACTCCTGGTGGTCATATTATTAATAGCAATTTTACCTAAAGATCAAAATAACGATAATTTAATTAAAGTCACACCTACTTCGACTGTTGTCACGACAGATGATGTTGAGGTTACTAATACGGTTTCAATTACGGCAACAGACGAACCTGTTACAACATCTACGGCTTTACCAACTATTTCTCCAACAATCTCAAATTTTTCTGCACATCCTGATTGGAATGTCTTCGATAGTAGGACTGCATATATTTATGGCGCTAAACCAGAAAAAGGATTGCTTTCTGAATTTCACTTTAGATATCCGGAAGGCATGAGTGTTCGTGCAAGTTATGAGGTAGGAAATGGAGGAATCTTAGTTGAAGTGTTTGAAGGAGATATTGCAACAAATGCCAAATCTTATTATATTAGAGCTCCTGGCTATAAATTGGCTGGCTCAGATACACTAAAAAGTCTTACCGCGATGGAATTGCAGGCACATGACTGTATTCCTTCTATAAATGAATGGAAAGATTCTGTTAAGCACTCATATCTAAAGCTGGGTACTTATACATGGAATAAAGCTACTGTTGATGTTACCTACACCTGCAATGACAATAATGGTGGTATCTTTGGGCCTGCTGAAGCTCTTGGTATACTTTCCAAAAAAGACCAATTAGTTTTTGCCCTTGGTATTAGAGAGCCTTTTAGTAATAATATGCTCGAAACATTAAAAACTTTTGAATTTATTTATTAAGTAAAAGGGCTCCCGTTTTAATTAGGGGAGTGTAAAGGAACTATAATTAACTAATCCTGCTAGGATTTATGTTCAGGATCACTATTGTTATAAGACTTCTTTCTGATATAATCTTGGCACAATTAAAGCTTTAAGCTATAATAAATTTGTTCTTTTATAAACGCTGTATAGAACAGCATTTTTTGAGCCAGTAGCTCAGTTGGTTAGAGCACGGTCCTGATAAGACCGGGGTCAATGGTTCGACTCCATTCTGGCTCACCATAATCTTTTTTAAAAATTATGAAAAAAATCAAACTATTTACTTACAATGTGCAAAGAACAGTTTCAAA
Organism: uncultured Candidatus Saccharibacteria bacterium; assembly: GCA_964562165.1. Classification (GTDB taxonomy): domain Bacteria; phylum Patescibacteriota; class Dojkabacteria; order B142; family OLB20; genus JAKQLP01. Next base: position 39,858 of record CAZLRZ010000004.1, on the reverse strand, counting down.
TATATTTGGCTCTGGTGAAAATAAGTTCGCACATTTAGAACAAGATGTTAACGATTTTTTAAGTAAAGATGGTATTGAAATTGAAGTCCTTGATGTACAATATCAACAATCAAATGCCAAGGGTATGATAATATTGGAAACGGTTATGGTATATTACAAAGAACTAAAATAACAATTAAGTTTAAGGGGCTGTAGTTCACTTGGTAGAACGTTTCATTTGCAATGAAAAGGTAGGGAGTTCGAATCTCCCCAGCTCCACCAAGATCTTTCTAAAATATTTTCAAAAAAACACACAAGGTATTTAAATGCTTTTTATATTGAATTAAAATAGAAAAAAGTAAACAAGTATGAATGAAAATCCCCAACGAGAGTTAGAAGTTACAACAGATCCAACAGATCCAACAGATCCAGCAGATCCAGCAGATCCAGCAGATTTATATTTGGAACAGATTGAAAATGGAAATGTACCAAAAGATTTGGATGCTAAAATGGCAGAAGCAAATAAAACCTTTGCAGATTTACAAAATCCTGGAAAAACTACTATTGTTCCTGAAACCCAAAAAATGTTATTAAACCATATAAAAAATGGTGAATCAAATTCAGATTTAGACATCTATTTATCCCAAATCTTACGTGAGATGCGGCAGGGCAATGTAGATGTAACTTCAATAGATCCCCAATTGTTAGAATTATTAAACTCAAAAAATTTGTCAATTCAAGAATCTACCCCCTAACAAACTTAGATTTCTTTTAAAAGCTTGGCTTATCTCTAAAAATTAACTACAATACAATTATTAGATTATTTTTTAGTCTTTTTAAATTATGAAGCAAGCAAATACTCTTGTTTCTATTTTGGTAGTCATTGTCGTTGCCGTTTTAGGTTTTGGATTAATGTACTATTTATTAGTAGCTCCAAATCAAGTAAATGTTATCAACGAACCTACTCCAACACCTGTAGAAAATGATGTTGATGTAACTGCGTCTCCAAATACAACCGCAACAGCTACAGCAAGTGTAACAAAAACAGTTGCTCCAACAACTACAATTGTAACAACGACTCCTATTGCAGAGGTTACTCCTCCAGCAGATTGGAAGTTGTTAGATACTATGAGTTTCTTGCCATATACGGTTTATAGACCAAATGGCTGGTGGTTTAGATATTTTTCACCTGCAACCTTGGGCTTAGATCCAAATCAATTGCCCGCAGCATCCGAATATGCCGGCAAATTAAGCATTTCTCAATTACAAAGCGCTTCAGCATGGAACAGTGACTATATTACTCAATTAGAACCGGGCTATAGTCAGGTTAGCCAATCCATTGATGGCAACAGTTGGCTAGTAATTGAAGGAAAATTTAAAGATAATGAGTTACAGACCGGAAGCTATACCAAGCTGGGTTATGTGAAGGTTGGATCAAAGGAATTTGTTGTTAATTTGATAGGTAGTAACAATACTTATGATGGGAATGAATCAAAGTTTGATATAATGATTAGTACTTTAAGATTCAAATAAACTTTATGCTAATTAAAAAAGCTGAGGCTAAAGACTTATTAGCCTTATCTGCCTTTATTAATGACAATATCATTGATATATCTAAGTGCGATTCTTCGGAATACACAAAAAAGCTAGAAAACGAAGGTTATCTAATAGGTGGTGTTGATGATAAATTCCTTGAAAAATTTTTAGGGAAAATTTATCTTGCCTTTTCAGACGACAACCAAATTATCGGGTACATTCGTATAGAAGAAGGGCATGATGAAGATTTTGTTAGAAGAAACATTACCGGTGGTATCGTTTGGATTGATGAAAAGTTCAAAGCCGAATACTTACACGAACCACATTTTGAACTTGGGGGATTACTTGTAAGTAGAGACTTTGCAAATCAAGGAATTGGCCAACAACTTTATAAAACTGTTAAGGCCGAAGCGATTAGGCTACAAAGGAGAAACATTTTCTCTTTTGTTGCGACTAATCCTATCCCAAATAAGCCATCACTTCATTTCCATAAAAAAAATGGATTTAAAGTTGTGGCCGAGTTAAAAAAGACTGAGCTTTACGGCTTAAAAGATTACCAAAGTGTATTATTGGTGAAGTCTATTTCTTAAATACTCCAATAATCCATTTGTGACTTCTCTTTGTGTGTTCAGTTTTAACCAGTTTTAAACCGGCCCTACTTGCGTATCCAATTAGTTCCTCTTCTGAAAATAGGTGGAAGAATTTTTCGGTTGTGGCGTATTGTGTTTTTTCTTCTTCAATAATTTCACCGGTACCTTCTCTAACTAAAGTGTATAGGATTCCGCCTTCCACTAGGGAATCGGCTATTTTTTTGAAAACACTTTCGAGATCTTCTTTTTTAATATGATGTAATGCATCTCTTGCCCAGATTCCTTTGTATTTGTTTTTATCTAATTCAACTTTTGTAATGTCTCCATTTATAAAATTAACGGAAGGATTTTCGTATTTTGCAATTTCAAAAAATCTTTTGCTAAGTTCGATGCCCGTAACGGAGTACTTTTCTGATAAGTAATTGGCGTCATGGCCAGGGCCTGATCCGATATCAAGCACTTGTGCTGGTGAATTTACCATCGATCTAAAATCATCAAGTTGAACTTGTGCTGTAAGTTTACCGGCATGTTTTGAGTGATAATCTGATGCAATTTCGTTATATGCCTGATAAGTTTTTTTACTAGAATCGGTGTCTCCACCAAGGATGAAGCCTTGTTCGTCGGATCCAAATTTTCGATTTTTGGGAAATACTTTTTTAAGTTTTTCTTCGTGTTTAACAAGAATGTCTAAGACTTCTTCTGGAGAGTTAGCCTGATTTAAGACCGAAAGCTCAATTTCATCAATGGCTAGGTTCTTTTGAATACTTTCGATTACATTGTCCCAAAATTTCCCAAAAAGGATAACTGGCTTGTGGGCTCCATAGTAAAGTTTCGCGAGACACCAAACCATTCCAAATTCAGAAATCGTTCCAGTACCACCTTTAAATATTATGTATGCGTCGCCATTTTCAATTAAACCAAGAGTTCTAATTAGATAGTTTGACGCTGTATCTGATTCATCTGTAACGTTTGCCAAATTTCTTCCTTCAAAAAACGAGGCCAATTTTGGTTGCCAATAAATTGCCATTGTTTCTCCGTTAACGGATTCAGCTCCATCTGTGGCCGCTTTCATAATACCGGGGCCTCCTCCATTAACTATGGTGTAGCCGTGTTCGGATAAATATTTCGCTGTTTCCCAGGCTGCCTTGTAGTTTTCGTCATCCTCAGGAAAAGCAGAATCTCCAAAAAAGGTAACGGTATCAATTAGTTTGTCTTTGTCTTTAACCTTCGCTTCGGATACGGATTTTTCTTTTGGCAATTGAACAATGTTTGGTGGCATAGTAAGTTTTTTAATATGAATACAATCTAAGTGATATTCATATTATTTGCAATATTTCCGCAATTTCGGCCTTTGGATTTTAAGGCTGGTAGGGGGTAAAAAATGTTTGAAAATTATCTTAATTTCTTTTGTTAAAATACTTGTCAAAATTCTGATTTTTGTGATATTATCATTCTTACCTGAAAAGGTAAGTTTGCTTCAAGATTTTCTTGCTGTTTAAACCTCTACCGCTTCGAACAGTTATACATATTTAAGGCGTGACGATTTATAAAAGTTTAGATACCTTTTTTTGGTTTGAGATCTTTGATAATTAAATACGACTTACATGAACTAATTTAGTTCATGGAGGTTCCTAATTTTTTTTTAGCGCGGTTAATTTTCAATGAAATTTAATTAGCGCTACTCAAATTTGTAAAAAACTTGTAATAAGTAAGTAAGAGTTTACGGTGAATGCCTTGGCACAAAAAGCTGATGAAGGACGTAACAGTCTGCGATAAGCCTCGGATAGCTGACAATGAGCGATTTAATCCGGGGATTTCCGAATGGGGAAACCCTCCTGAATTCATATTCAGGAACTTCTGGCCTAATTCATAAGCCAGTTAGAGGTAAGCTAGTGAACTGAAACATCTTAGTAACTAGAAGAAAAAATGCAATATTAGTATTCCCCCAGTAGTGGCGAGCGAACGGGGAACAGCCCAAACTTCACAGGTAGGGAAGAACAGCGGAGTCTGCTTTGCGGATGATGTTGTTATTCCGTCGTTATAGCGATGGTTGCAGTGAAGTGTTGTAGGGTATAACGTTTGTGTTCTATAAAGCACGGAAAAAAGTCAACAAGATTATTTTTAACAGAATAAGGTTGGAAAGCCAAACCATAGAGGGTAATAGTCCTGTATGTGAAAAGAATAATCCTTTTTAGTTATATACCTGAGTACTACGGTCTAGGAGTAAAACCGTAGGAATCCACCACAACCACGTGGTAAGGCTAAATACTTTTTGTGACCGATAGTGAACTAGTACCGCGAGGGAAAGGTAAAAAGAACCCCTGATAGGGGAGTGAAATAGATCCTGAAACCGTAAACTTACAAACCGTTGGAGTCTGTCTTCGGACGGATGACAGCGTGCCTATTGAAGAATGAGTCTGCGAGTTATCTTAATTGGCAAGGTTAATCCAGTATCTGGAGTAGCCGTAGCGAAAGCGAGTCTGAAAGGGCGATTTAGTCTGTTGAGATATACCCGAAACCATGTGATCTATCCATGAGCAGGTTGAATCCCGACGAAAGTCGGGAAGAGGACCGAACCGGTAAGCGCTGCAAAGCTTTCGGATGACTTGTGGTTAGGGGTTATACGCCAATCGAACATGGAAATAGCTGGCTCTCCCCGAAATAGCTTTAGGGCTAGCCTTGATTAATAGTTGGTGGAGGTAGAGCTCTGCTTAGATAGCGCGGGACTTTTTGTCTTAGCGCATCTACGCAAACTTCAAATGCCATCAACACTAGATCAGGAGTCAGTCAATGGGAGCTAAGTTCCGTTTGGCAAGAGGTAATCATACCAGACCATCAGATAAGGTCCCTAAGTTCACGCTAAGTGGCAAAGGATGTGAAGGGTCTAATACAGCTAGGAGGTTTGCTTAGAGGCAGCAATCCTTTAAAGAGTGCGTAACAGCTCACTAGTCTAGAAACTTTGCACCGATAAATCCATCGGGGCTCAAGCGTGATACCGATGCTGTGGTTCCATTTAATTCTTCGGAATTTTCTGGAAGGTAGGGGAGCGTTGTAAATGCAGCGAAGATGCACTGTGAGGTGTGTTGGAGCGTTTACAAGTGAGAATGCAGACATGAGTAGCGCAAGATCGGTAAAAAACCGGTCCACCGTATGAACCAGGTTTCCTTGGCCATGTTCGTCATCCAAGGGTTAGTCGGTCCTAAGCTGAGGCCGAAGGGCGTAAGTGATGGATAACAGGTTAATATCCCTGTACTACTGAAAAATCGTTATTAGCTAAGGGGGGACCAAGTTGGAATATATATAGACTCGATAGGTCGGGTTCTAAGCAATAAGTTAGCTTGATTAGGCAAATCCGATCAGGCGTTTTCGCTCACGGGCGAATGAACACGAGTTGCAATGGGTAGTCAAAGCTCACGGGCAGAGGCAATTATATAAATTCAACTTGCAGGAAAATCCTCTATGCGAGATTTTTTAGTAACCGTACCGCAAACCGACACTGGTGTTCTGGTAGAATATACCAAGGTGTACGAGTGATCCCTTGTTAAGGAATTCGGCATAATATCTCCGTAACTTCGGGAAAAGGAGACCCCTACTTCGGTAGGGGCGCAGAGAAATGGCTCAATCGACTGTTTAACAAAAACACAGGTTCCTGCTCAAAGCGAAAGCTGAGGTATAGGAGCTGACGCCTGCCCAATGTCAGTAGATTACGGAAGGAGGTTATCCCGCAAGGGAGAAGCTTCTGACTTAAGTCCTGATGAATGGCGGCTGTAACTATAACGGTCCTAAGGTAGCGAAGTTCCTCGGCGCTTAATAGGCGTCGCGCATGAATGGCGTAACGAGTTGAGCACTGTCTCGACAGGGGGCTCGGCGAACATTGAAATGGCAGTGAAGATGCTGCCTACCCGCAGCAGGACAAAAAGACCCCGGGATCTTTACTATATCTTGTCATTGAGATGAGATTTTTATTGTAGAGCGTAGGAGGGAGACTTTGATATCAGGTCGCCAGATTTGATGGAGTCGCCAATGTAACACCTCCCTTTGAGAATTTCATTTCTAACTCAGACCGTAATCCGGTTTGGGAACAGTGCCAGGTGGGTAGTTTTACTGGGGCGGTGTCTTACTAAAGAGTACCGTAAGATTCCAAAGGTCGGCTCAAGATGGATTGGAAATCATCTGTAGAGCACAATAGTACAAGCCGGCTTTACTGCAAGACTGACAGGTCGAGCAGTTACGAAAGTAGGGTATAGTGACCCTTTGATGGCGTGTGGAAGCGTCATTGTTTAAAGGATAAAAGTTACCCCGGGGATAACAGGCTGGTCTTGCCCAAGCGTTCACAGCGACGGCAAGGTTCGGCACCTCGATGTCGGCTCGTCGCATCCTGGAGGTGGAGAAGCTTCCAAGGGTCGGGCTGTTCGCCCGTTAAAGCGGCACGCGAGCTGGGTTCAAACCGACGTGAGTCAGGTTGGTCTCTATCCGCTGCAGGCGTTAGAATTTTGAGGGAACTGACCTTCAGTACGAGAGGATCAAGGTGAGGTAACCTCTGGTGCACCAATTGTCCTACCAAGGGCATCGTTGGGTAGCCACGTTGCTATTTGGATAAACGCTGAATGCATCTAAGCGTGAAGCCAATCCCAAGATTAGAATTCTTTTAAGACCCCCAGTAGATGACTGGGTTGATAGCTCCTAGGTGTAAGCATAGTAATATGTTCAGCCGAGGGATGACTAATTGGTCGTAAACTTATACAATTTTTTAATCCAATAGTTGCTTTTATATTAGACGCAAGTTTAATTTTAAGTGTAACTATTGGATAGGACCTCCATGAACTAGATTATTTCTAGTATTTTCAACATGAAAAATGTTGATTGTAAGTCGTTTTAATTTTACAATTAAATATATATCTGGTAACCGGATGAGTTTTGTTAAAATTTTTGACACAATTCATCTGGTGATTCTAGCGCAGTGGCCCCACCTCTTCCCATACCGAACAGAGAAGTGAAACGCTGTAGCGCCGAAAATACTTATTTCGAAAGGGATTGGGAAAATAGGTAATCGCCAGAGTAAAAAAGGTCCCGACAGAAATGTCGGGATTTTTTTTGCCCAAATTCTGCCGGATTTGTTTTACCTTCTGCCTTTAAAATTTTCCACTCTGAACTATCCTTCCCCCTCTCAAAAAATTTGACAAAATTCCCCTCATACCCCATATTATATTTATATTACTTCAATAAAATGATCGAGCCCGACGAAGCCACAAAAGAAAGAATCAGTCATCTTGCCAGAGTAGGCAAGGCTTTAAATGACACCTATTCCGAGGCAAACCTTGAAGTTGGCACCGATTTTTATGTCGCTCTTGATTCACTAAACAAATTCAAAGATGGCATTCTTAAGCTCTCTCTAGATGAAGAAAGCCAAAAAGGCATGCTTGATCTCATCGAATATCTTCGAAAAAAAATCGAACGCAGAATGGGTTATATGGATGAAGATATCAATTTGTAAAATTTCTTGACTTCTTTTTTGTTTCCTGCAAAGCTATTATATAGGCTAAATGGGTCTATAATTTGCTAATTTTAAAATAACCTATGTCCAGTTCTGATCTATCATCACAACAACAACTCTCTTCAATTCTGAAGGGGGATTTAGCAGGAATAAAAAAACCAAATCCAACAATAATTGTGGGGCCAAGGGTCAGGAATGTTATCTGGCGAAACCTAGTTAAAAAATATTTAAATGAAAAAATGAGTCACGAAGATATTGTCCAAAAGATACTTGATTATGATGAATATGTAGAAAAGGGTTTGGTAACGGAAGAGAAAATTAATTTAGCGAAGGGGAAAAATAAATGAGCACAGGTAATCCAGAACTTGGAAATTCAGGCAGGGAAAAAGATACTCAGCAAACTTCTGTAATAGACGCTGTTGTTGATATTGCTTCTGTGCCGAATCCGATGGATCCGATGGGTGGTGAAAAATTGATTAGGACAGCTGCAATTAATAGGGCTGGGACAATAGAAGACTTGGGAAAAATTGATCAGACGGCTTTGACGAAGGGTCAAAGAGATTTGTATGATAATAGAATGGCACAACTTGCAACCCTTGATGCTGCAAAACCAAACGAAGCCTCACAGGATCAATTACAGGCAGTAAAAGAGTTCGCTCAAATATCCACCGATGATACACCATCAACAGAATCTATTAGAAACATAGATGATTCGGTAGTCTCATCAAACAACCAAATTGGAGATACCCAAAGTGAAAGAGCTAGTGAAAATAGTACAGTTATAGATGAAAAAGCTGGAAGCTATAAATTAGATGAAGATACTTTACGTATACTTGGAATACTAAATGAATCAGCAAAAGGAAACATCCAATTTAGTTTAGAAGTCGCAAGGTTGGCAGCAGAGCTAAAGGGTAAAGAAAGCACCACGGATAGGTTAAAAGCTATTCAAGATTTTATAGGTAGACATTCAGATGAACTTCAAACAGAAGCAGATAAAACAAATTTACGACTTAACAAAGCTAGAGGGATTTCGCAAGGTTTTGATTCAGTGAATCCTGATGGCTATGATGGTCCTTCCCTTAGTGCTCTAATTACGGAAGATCCAGGTAATGAAAAAGGAATAAGGGATGCAGCTGTAAGCGGTATGGTGCAAGATTTGAAGTTTAGCAGTAGGGATGCTGCAGAAAAAACAATCAATAATATGGTATCAAAAGGGAGGATTGATCAAGATACAGCGAATCGAGTTCGAAGCACAATTAGAGAAGAATCCCGAAGTGAAGCAGATAAATTAATTGAAAGATTTACAAGGGGTGAAATTGAATTGACTGAGTTGGAGATCGAAGCAGCGGAATTAGGTTATCAAGAAGGTTCTGAATTCTTCGATCTAATAATGGCGAGTAAAAGGGATTTTAAAGATACCAGCGAAAGATTTGGTACTCTTCTTTCAGGTCAGAATAGGACAGATGTAAATAAAATACCATATGACATCTTTTATGGTAGAGATAAAACACCAGAAGAACTAGCTAAAATGTCTGACAAAGAAAGATCAGATCGTGCCGTCATGAGGGAAGTAGTAATTAACCAAATCATCGAAAAAACCCTTGAGGGCTTACCAGAACCCTCAAAAAGTATTCAAAGAGAAAAACTACTTAATCAATCTAAATTAAATGAGGCCAATCGTATAGCCGTAGCAGCAGAAGGTGTTGCACTTCAAAAAGAGGCTAAAGCTAAAGACTTCAATGCTTTTTGGAAAAAGGCTGGCCTTATCAGTAAATATTTTGGACCTGCTTTTTTAGGCCTTGGTATAGGTGGGTTAATTGCGCTGACGGGTAATATTAATGGTGCATATAAATTAATACCATTACTGGTTGGTGTTGGTGTTCCAGGCCTTATCGGTGGTGGTAAATACGCCTTTGGTGGTGGTTTAAAAGAGTGGAGAAACATAGAGGCTGAAAAAGCTAGGGCTATTGCCGGGTTGGCTGCTGTAGAGCCAAAAATACTTGCTATGCAGGGCAATTTGGCTGCATCACAAGAGGCAACTTTAGGGAGTATTGCAGAAATGGCGGTGCAAGCCCAAATTGCTAAAACGGGTAGAATAGTTGATAAACGTGCATATGACCAAATGTTAAGAAGGGCTTATGGCTTAATCGGGTATAGTCCCGAGAGTGCAGGTCGTCCAACAAAGGGATTATTTAATTTAGCGATAGCTTAAATATTAAGAAAGTACAATGACAAATTCAAACAACGATTTAACAAAGTTCCTAGATAATAATAAGGCTAAAGATGTTGCAGCAGGTAAAGCAGCGCAGGAGCTTAAATTAATTATTCCTGGATATAGAATTAGAAATTCTGCGTTAAGGGAATTTGTGTATATTTATAGATATTCAAAAAAAATGTCGGATCACGATATTTTAGAATTAGTAATGGCACTTGATGAACTAGTTGAAAACGAAAAACTTGACGATGATAAGCTGGATTTAATTTCTAAAGATCCTAAAGCTATTAACGATTAACTATGTCAACAACTCCAGGACATCAAGCTGCAGTAAAATTTCAAGAATTAGCTAAGGGGCCAATAGAAGCCTCAGTAAAAGATAATCCTGTTGAAGCTTTAAAAGCTAGCTTAAATATAGCAGTAATTAATGCTAAATTTGAGGGTGCCAAAAATGTCACTGAAGTAGAAACAATAAAAAATGATGCAGTGGTTGTATTAGATGGATTAAGGCCACTTTTAGAACCTGATGGACGTACAGTTGCTTCTAAAATGGAAGCTAGAAGATTAGCTGAAAATCCTATTGCTGGGGATATTAACGATATTATTACAAATCATCCTGCCAAGCAGGTAGAGATAGAAACCGCCGCTATTGAAGCATATGCAGATAAATATTTGAGCAGTCCTATCTATACTAGGGCTATATGGAATACTGAATTAGCGGCTGGCACAAATATTAATGCAGATCTAAAAAACAAAATACAAGAAAGGATTAATACTAGCGTACAAAAAGAGGTAGACGATTTATTGGCAGATTATAATAAAGGAACAATTGAAAGCCTTGATGCTTTAAGGACGAAAATTGACGCTATACAAAATTTAGAGGTTAAAGATCGTTTAAATATTGAATTTGGAAAAATAGAAGACAGAAGAGAGATTTTTAGAACTACTGGGGCTAATTTAGCAACTAGCGTTATTAGTCATGCCTTAGATGGGATGTCTCCTCCGATGAAGGGAATATATATTGAAATGATTCAAAGAGCGAAAGATCTTAGCGATGCCCAAACTAGATATGCAGAAGCTTCTGCAGCGGCAGATGTCGCAACTGCAAAATCAGAGGAAGTTACAAACCTTGAAATTTTTGGTAAAAAAGTTGGGAATTTGATTAAGTATGGGGGTCCAGCATTATTAGTAGCCTTGTTGTTTACTGGTGCTGGAGTGGGGGCTGGAGCGTTAATAAGCAATGTCACCTTGGGTATGCTGGTGGGTGGTGCTGCACTTGGGTCTGTTGGTATTTTAGCTGGGATCGCAAATTATCAGGAAAGAGGGGGACTCAAGAGTTGGAGAGCGATCGATGCTTTAAAGAGTACATCTAATGCAGCTCTGCAAAAGGCTGAGGTTGCAGCCAAAACAAAGTTATCCAAAAACGCAAACAGTAAAGCTGATTATTTAGGGTTCCTTATTGAAATCGCAACAAGGGGCGAAGCAGCTAAAACTGGTAGAATATTATCACAAGAGCAGTTTGATACGATTAAAAAGCAAATTGAGCTTTCAACCGGCCTTGGATTTGCAAAGAACCTAAATGCAGCGGCGGCTGCTGCACAAAGCGCAACAATTTCTTAATTAAATATTAATTAAAATACAAATGAGAAAATATCTACTCGATCCGTACATAATATCAATTCTCTTTCAAACAAAAGATGATGAAGAAACTTTTGCTACTTATAGCAGCCTAATGTCAAAGCTGTTTATACTTATAGAGGAAACAATAAAATATTATCTCAACGAAAAAAAGATAGATCCAAACAAAATAAATGCATTAATGCAGTCTCTCGAAAACCCTGATAATGCAACAGTAGATGAAGATATAAAAGCAATATTAAGGGAAGAAGAGTTGATTAAATTACTTACCGAATCAATAGATTCTTTTGGTAAGATGTTCTATGACAACCTCTTACCGGTTTTACCTGCAGAAGATCGTAAGGAAATTGCCAGATATCTTGATGCTATGAATCCAATAATCAAATACAATACATTATTATCGTTGAGTAGCTTGATAGATTTGGATACAAACACAATAAAAGAAATAGATCTTGAAAATCTAAACAATAACGCAACTGAAACAGAAAAGTTGGCTCAACAATCTAAGGGTTTAATCTCAGAAACAGAAGTCCCAACTGATACACAGGCAGCTACAGAACCTGTTGATACCCTTAATAAACCAGTCGTTGCGACAATTATGGATGATATAGGCGAAATTAAAGATGGTACAAAAACAGAACCTGAACTCCCTGAATGGCTAGCTAACGTTGTAGAAGCACAAGCCAAGCCAGCTGTGACTGTTGAAGTTACACCTGTAGAACCTGCACCAGTTCAGCCGGAAACAGTTAAACCCGAAGCAGTTGAAGTTGCTCCGGTAAAAGTTAGTCCTGTAATTGAAAAACCCTTAGAAGAGGCGGTAGCACCTATAAAACCAATGGAACCTGTTACACCTGAACCAGTTGAGGAAGTTAAAGCATCATCATCACCGAATCTGATCTCTCAATTGCAAGATATGGGGATCAACCTAGATGATGGTCCTTCAGAATCCACAAGTCAGGCTAGCCCAGTCAATCAGGCTCCTCCAGTAGCGCCGATTTCCGATGCAAATCCTGTAGCGGCCACCGATTCAATTGGTCCGGTAAATCCAGTAATGTAATTTTGACGGATGCATACATTTTTTGATATAATTCTTTCTTCGAAAGGGTATTACTGAATCTAAATATTTTTAGATAAACTAAACAGTAGTACAATTATTCACTATGGCTAATAAAGCCCAAATTAATTCTACAGATCCTATTTCAGAGTATTTAGCATCTTTAGAAGTCTTCCCCAAGACTTTCAAAAGGGGACAAATCATTAAAGGTATAGTTCTCTCAATCTCAAAAGGAGAAATCATTTGCGATATTGGAGGCCGTGCCGAAGGTATAGTTTCCGGTAAAGAAATGAAGTTAACCGGAGAAAAACTAAACTATCAAGTAGGAGACGAAATTTTAGTTTATGTTTTAAAAGGAGAAAATCCTTTAGGGCAAATAGAACTTTCTATTAGAAGGACCGGAACCGCTAGAAAGTGGTTCGAGCTTAACAATGCTCTTGAAAATGACTTAAATGTTAAAGTCGAAGTCATCGAAGCTAATACCGGTGGTGTTATTGTAAACATCGGCGGTGGCTTAAGAGGCTTTGTTCCAACCTCTCAACTAGATAATTCCAGAATTTACCCATTAGGTGGTTATGCAAGCAAACAAGATGCAGACAAAGAACTACAAGGTAAATTGGCCGAATTGATCGGTAAAGAGCTTGAAGTTAAAGTCATTGAAATTGATAGAGAAAAAAATAGAGTCATCTTCTCAGAAAAGAAGAAAGACACAGGTAAAGAAGATATGGATAAACGAGCCGAAACGCTTAAGCACGTTAAGGTTGGAGATAAATTAGAGGGTGAAATCACAGGTATTGCACCATTTGGATTATTCGTTAATGCAAAAGGTCTCGAAGGTTTGGTCCACTTATCCGAAATTTCATGGGATAAAGTCACTAATCCTGCAGACTTCTTCAAGATTGGCGATCCAGTAAAAGTCGAAATCATCGGAATCGATGATGGCGGTAAGAGAATCGCATATTCAATCAAGAGATTAATGCCCGATCCATGGGAGGCTATTGTTAAAAAATACAAAGTCGGTCAAAGAGTAATGGGAGAAATCACCAAAATCGTTGACTACGGTGCATTTGTCAGAATCGAAGAAGGATTAAATGGATTGATTCATATCTCTGAACTTTCAGATAGATTGGTCAAAGACCCAAGTAAGATTGTCGAAGCCAACAAAGAATACGAATTAGAAATCATCTCAATTTCAAGAGACGACAGACACTTAGGTCTAAGTTTAAAACGAGTCAGTAGAGCTCCAAAGGCCGAAGCTGAAGAAGTTAAACCAGAACCAAAAGCCGAAAAAGTCGAAAAATCTGAAAAAGTTGAGAAAGTAGAAAAGGTCGAGGAAGTCGAAAAGGCTCCAAAGGAAAAAGTAGTCGAAGAGACCCCAGTCGTCGAAGAGACTCCAGTCATCGAAGAGACTCCAGTTGTCGAAGAGACTCCAAAGAGCAAAAAAGAACTAGCAAAAGAAATGGGCGTATCACCAGAAATGGAACGTCTAAAAGAATTATTAGGCGAGGATGACGATCCTTTGGCATAATATTTTTTCTTTGTGATTTTTTAAAGTCCCGATTGACCAAGGTCAATCGGGACTTTTTCTTTACTATTCTTAAATCCATCCGTGCCAGATTTTCACCTCATGTGATAAAATTAGATATGAATGAAGTATTAAATAAAATTACAAATCACTTAGCAAAGATTTTAGTGAAGGCTTTTGATTTTGCCCAAAATAGGGGTGCGAAAGATCTCAACGCCGAAGATCTATTTTGCTCAATTTTGTCTGAAAAAGAATCTTTCGCCACACGGCTACTGGAAAGGCTTGGAGTGGAAAGTGAAAGCACAAGGCTTGGTATTGAATTAAAATATCAAAAAGGATCTAGCCAAAAGCCTGGAAAAGTTGAATTCGGCGAAAATGCAAAACGAATGTTGACTCGGGCTTTCCTAATTTCTAACGAACTTAACCATGTTTATGTAGGCAGTGAACATCTTCTATTATCAATCATTGCCGAGGAAAATTTCGATTTCGTAAAAGATCTTGCCAAGGTAGGGTTAAATTATGAAAAAATTCTTCAGTCGGTTGTGTCGTTTGGCGTTTATCAGCCTGGTGTCTTTTCTTCAATGTCAGATAAATTTGATGATTTGGAAAAGCAAAAACCATTAGCTTTCTTTTCGAGAGATATGAATGAGCTTGCAAAAGAAGGTAAGTATTTAAAAGTTTGGGGTCGTGAAGACGAAATTGAAAGGATTATCCATATTTTATCTCGAAAAACCAAGAATAATGCATTGTTAGTAGGTGAAGCAGGGGTCGGTAAAACAGCTATTGTCGAAGGGTTAGTTCAAAGAATTGTTGCCGGTGATGTACCACCAAGTTTTTTGAACAAAAAAATTGTTCAATTGGATGTGTCTGCGATTATTGCCGGTAGTAAGATCCGAGGCGATGTCGAAGAAAGGCTCCTTGGAATAATTTCTGAAATGGCCGCAAACAAAGATGTAATTATTTTTATCGATGAAATCCACATGATTGTTGGTGCTGGGACTGCGGGGCCGGGCAACACAATGGACATAGCAAATATCATCAAGCCGTATCTAACCAATGGCGATCTAAGAGTAATAGGATCAACGACTTTTGATGAATATCAAGAATATATTGAAGAAGACGATGCATTAGCTAGAAGATTTCAAACCGTAATGGTCAATGAAATCTCAAAATCCGAAGCTGTTGAAGTTTTGAAAATGCTAAGGCCACAATTTGAAAAATTTCATAATGTGAAAATAAACGATGATGTGGTAAATGAGGCAGTAGATTTGAGCTCTAGGTATATCGCTAATAAATACCTGCCTGATAAAGCGATTGATGTGATTGATGAGGCTTCCGCAGCGATCAAAATCTCAGTTGATAAACGGGTAAAAATTGACAACGAAAAAGTGAAAGAATTAGAACAATTGATTAAGAAAAAAGAGCAGGCCATAAAGAATAAAAATATTACAAAGGCAACTGGCCTGCGTGAAAAAGAGCTTTTGTTAATTAATAATATTAAGGACTTAAATGAAAAACGTTTAAAATCAAGAAAGAAAATGGTTGGAGTTGAAGATGTCCGTAACGTGATTTCTAAGTGGAGTGGTGTTCCTGTAAATTCTCTTTCGGGGAACGAGGTGAACAAATTACACAATATTGATAAAGTCCTAAAAACAAGAATTGTCGGTCAAGACAACGTTATTGACAAAATTTCCTCATCGTTAAAGAGGTCGAGAATGGGATTATCTGATCCAAATAGGCCTTTATCTTCCTTCTTATTCCTAGGTCCAACGGGTGTGGGCAAAACCCAGACTGCTAAAGAGATTGCGGAAAAATTATATGGAAGTCCAGACAGTTTGATTCAAGTGGATATGAGTGAATATATGGAGCAACATAGTGTTTCTAAATTGATCGGTTCTCCTCCGGGATATGTCGGTTTTCAAGAAGGTGGTCAGCTCACAGAAAAAGTTCGCAGAAAGCCTTACTCTGTAATCCTTTTTGATGAGATCGAAAAGGCCCACCCAGACTTGTTAAACATATTGTTGCAAATCCTTGATGAGGGACATATTCAAGATTCAAAGGGTAGAATTGTAAACTTCAAAAATTCGGTGATAATAATGACTTCAAATATCGGAGCATGGGAATCTTCGGATGTTGCCGGCCTTGGCTTTGATCTCTCCGAAGGCTTAAAAGCTAAAGACGAAGAATCATATGAAAAAATGAAAGCCAAGTTAATTGAGGTCTTAAAAGAAACTCTAACCCCAGAATTCCTTAATAGAATAGACGAGGTTTTGGTTTTCAAAAAGCTAGATAAACAAGACGCCAAAAAGATCGTCCAGATAATGGTTGATGATGTTAAAGAGAAAATGAAAGAAAGAAAGATTTCTCTGGTTGTTGACGAAAGTATGATCAATTATATTATACAATCTGGCTTTTCAGATGAGTATGGCGCTCGCAATTTGAAACGTTCTGTTCAGGAGATGCTCGAGAACAATTTGGTGGACTACCTTATCGATAAGGGCTATGTGAACAAGCAAGTTGAACAAATCAAAATTAGGGTAGGCTATGAAAAAAACAAAATAAAATTCTCTTAAAAAATATATGTCGAAATCATCAAAAATCTATGTCTGCAATAATTGTTCTTACGAATCAATAAGGTGGTTAGGGCAATGCCCCAACTGCAAAGATTGGAATACTTTTGATGAAACGGATCCTGTAATTTCTTTTTCCTCGATCGGTTCAAGCAAGTTAACCATCAAAAGACTCAAAGATGTTTCTGATGATGAAGCCAAGCTTAGGCATTCAACGGGCTTTGGCGAATTTGATAGAGTGTTAGGTGGCGGAATGGTCCCTTCTGGTGTAATCCTAATCAGTGGAGAGCCCGGCATTGGTAAATCCACGCTATTGATGCAAGTGATCTCGTATATGAAGAATGCTCTATATGTCAGCGCTGAAGAATCAATCCAGCAGGTCGCCTTAAGAGGCAAAAGGATAAAACTCGGTTCAATGGACGATATTCAAATCTTGTCAGGCTACGAAGTGAATGGAATCATTGAGAAAATTAAAGAAACTAACCCCTCAATAGTTGTAGTCGATTCCATTCAAACCGTCTATGCCGAAGAAGTCCGAGGCCTTCCGGGCGGTGTGGCTCAAATCAAGGCTGTTTCTTCAAAATTGATTAAGTTTGCCAAGGAAGCAGGAATAATTCTTTTTCTTGTCGGTCAGGTCACTAAAGAGGGTTCGGTTGCTGGACCTAAGCTTTTAGAGCATTTAGTTGATGTGGTCCTAGAGCTTCAAGGTGATCAAAAGCTTGATTTTAGAATTTTACGCTGTTTAAAAAACCGATTTGGACCAACAAACGAAATTGGCATTTTTGAAATGATAGAAACTGGTATGCAAGAAGTCACAAACCCTTCGTTGTATTTCTTAGACAAAGAAAAGGGTGTAGAAAGGGTGGGGGTTTGTCCCGCAGTGATTCAGGAGGGTATCAGGCTTATGTTGGTTGAAATGCAATCCCTAACCTCAAGGACTCTTTTTGCCTTACCTAAAAGGGTGGCAGAAGGATTCTCCAGAACAAAACTCGAAGTTCTAACTGCTGTATTGGCTAAGTTCACAAAGTATAATCTTCAGGATCAAGATGTTTATATAAATATAGCCGGTGGCTTAAGATCTTCGGATTCTATGCTAGATCTCCCAATAGTGCTGGCAATCATTTCGTCTTTTACCGGAAAATCTTTGCCCCATGATATGGTGGCATTCGGTGAGGTATCTTTAACTGGCCAGATAAGAGTGAGTAAAAGAGCGGAGCAGATGGAAAAGGAATGTAAAAGACTCGGCTATTCTTCTTTCTTAAAAAAGTATCCTACAATAAAACACGTTTCTCAGCTATATTTCTTCTTTAAAGATCTCTAATTTTAGGAAAAGTTAAGTAAACCTGGCTACTATATTTGTAAATAAATTTATTACTATGGGCTTGACACTTTATTTATTATGGGATATTATATAGTTGTTCTTTAATAATTTGCTTAAATAGAGTTCCCAGAGTCTGGTTCGCGTACATACAATTCGTTAATTTGAATTGCAATCTACTGGGCTCTTGGAACTCTATTTAAGTTCTCACTGATTCCTATGAAAATACCTAATCAATTGGGCCTTTTAATAGGGGTCGGTGGGGGCAGTGCCGATCCCTAATTATTAAAAAATCTTGACATATATTTCCCATTTTCTTATACTCTAATCGAATTATCTACCAATAAATTGTTTCCCAATGTTTTTTATTCAGCTCCCGTCAATCCTATTCAAATTTAATTTAGCATTCATTTTATGGAAATCGTAAAGAAAAAACGTACAATTCTAAAAAAACCAGTTAAACCTACAGTCGTTAGCGAACCTGATGCCAAAAGCATAGTCGCTAGTGAGCCTGTTATTCAAAATGTTGCTGTTGTTGAGCCCGTAAAGGCCGAAACCGCAGTAATTATTAATTCTGAAGGCAAAGTCAGTACAGCTACACAGGCCGAAGTTAAAGCCGAGGTAAAGGCTGAAGCAAAAACAGAACTGCAATTGCCTGTTATTGAAACAGTTCCAATTGAAAGTGCGCCAAAGCCTGGATTGATTAAGACTCATAATTTTGAAAAAGATAAAATTGCTAAAGCAATGACTTTAAGAGAACTTGATGAAAAATCTTTAGGAGATCTTAGAAAAATTGCAGAGGCCTTGTCAGTTAGAGATGTTGCAAGTTATAACAAAAACGATTTAATTATTAAAATTTTAGAAGAGCAGACAAGGCGTGGCGGAAATATCTTTGTTGAGGGTGTCCTTGAAATTATTAATGATGGCTCACATGGAGTACTTAGAACTTTAAAACTTTTAGCTGGTGAAAATGATGTATATGTATCAGGATCGCAAATTAAAAGATTTAATTTAAAACAAGGGGATTTTATCTCCGGGCAAGCTAGAGCTCCCAAAGAAGGGGAAAGATATTTAAGTATGTTGAGAATCGAGGCCATTAATAATAGTAGCCCTGATGATGCTTTAACAAGACCATACTTCAATAAATTAACTCCAATTTTTCCAAACGAACAAATTCGATTAGAAACTGAACCACATATTCTATCTACAAGAATGATTGATCTATTATCTCCAATCGGTAAGGGCCAAAGAGGTATGCTCGTTGCTCCTCCAAAGGTTGGTAAGACTTGGTTGTTAAAAGAAATTGCCGATGGTATTTCAAAAAATCATCCAGACATTCATTTGATGGTTGTCTTGGTCGGAGAAAGACCAGAAGAAGTCACTGATATGGAACGTTCAGTAAAAGGTGAGGTGGTTGCCGCAAACTTTGATGAACCACCAGAGTTACATACTAAAATAGCCGAAATGGCCATCGAAAGAGCCAAAAGGTTGGTTGAACTTGGTAAAGATGTAGTCATCTTGATGGATAGTCTAACTAGACTTGCAAGAGCATACAATATCACAGCTCCTCCATCAGGAAGAACTTTATCAGGTGGATTTGATCCAGTTGCTATTTACCCACCAAAGAGATTCTTTGGTGCAGCTAGAAACTTTGAAATAGGTGGTAGTTTAACAATTATCGCTACAGCCTTGGTTGAAACCGGTAGTAGAATGGATGAGGTCATTTTCGAAGAATTCAAAGGTACCGGTAACATGGAATTAAAACTAGATAGGCATTTAGCCGAAAAAAGAATTTATCCTGCAATCGACGTCAAAGCTTCTGGAACCAGAAACGAAGACAGGCTTCTTTCAAAAGAGGTCCTAAATTCATCTTGGAGAGTCAGAAGAATGTTGGATATCTTTAAAGATGAAGATGCTACAACAATGCTGATTGATCGCTTGAAGAAGACCAAGACCAATAAAGAATTCTTGGCTACCTTGCACGAGGACTTATAGTTCACATTGTGAATTGTTTTAACTAATATGTTAAAATATTCTAATGGGTACAGATAAAACCTCAGAAAATGTAGAAAATATTTATACATCATCCAAGAAGGGTGAGTTAGACATAGTTAGCTTTTTCCAAGATATAGCCCCATATTTAATCTTAAGATTTAGACAGCTGTTCTTCTTTGTTTTTGCCTTTGTCAGTTTAATTTTGGGATTATTTGATTCCCTCAAGGATTGGATAGTTCAAAGAATGTTTTGGGGTAGGGGTTCTTTATATAGAACCTCTTTTCATGTAATCATTTTTGCTTTAACGTTGGTTATTGTCGTTAGTGGCATATCAACTAAACTAAACATCTCGGCCAAAACAACTGGCCTTGCTCTAAACGAAAGTGTCATTGGAAGAAAAGATCTTATCATTCAGGCTGGTACTGCAGAGGCGCTATCCGTTATCGCTGCAAATGAGGCGGACTTTGAAGTGTATAAATATATTGTACAGCAGGGTGATACTTTATCTAGTATCGCGAAAATTTATAACAAAGATATTCGAACTTTAGTTTGGGCAAATAATCTAGCTAACGAAAACGCCGTGTTAAAAGTTGGGCAGGTTCTAAGAATTCCTGCAATTAATGGAGCGTATTACAAAGTAAAAAGCGGGGACACCCTCGAAAAGATTGCCAAGTATACAAATAGTAATGCTGTTGATATTTGGGATTTAAACAGTAATATTATCGACTATGATAATCCTGTATTGGCTACTGGTATGGAACTATTCGTACCGGGCGGAATTATCCCAACTACTGTGGCTCCTAGAAAGGTCGTAACCGGTGGAACCAAGCCTAACACCGGTATAGTCGTACCTTCCGGTTCCTTCGTGCATCCATTAATGCACTGTTCTGGCTGGAGCTGGTCCAGAGGATACAGTTCTTATCACGGCGGAGTTGATATGGCTAAAGGTGGAGGTTGCTGGATTAATTCTATTGGTAATGGTTATGTAAAAAAAGCTGGCTGGGGAGGTTGGGGTTTTACTACAATGATTGACCATGGAAATGGTTTAGTTTCTATTTACGGTCATGGTAGTGGCCAATATGCTGTAAAGGCTGGTGATTACGTGAAGGCCGGTCAGGACATTATGTATATGGGTAATTCCGGATATTCTTTCGGAACACATCTTCATCTTGAACTTCAGGTAAACGGTGGTAAGGTCAACCCAGAATCTTATGTTAAATTAAGATAGGCTTGCTTTTTAGTTTCTCCTTTATTATTTCTCTTGTTTGTTTTATAATTACTTCCATCGGGGCTGTAGCTCAATTGGCTAGAGCGTTTCTATGGCATAGAAAAGGTTAGGGGTTCGATTCCCCTCAGCTCCATTTTAATTACAACTATGTTGTAATTAAAATGGAGAGTGGATGAAAGAGCCGACGGTTCGACAATGAGGGGTTGGCGAAAACGAATGAAATGAAGTTTGAGCTTACCCGAATTGATACTGAGCTTTACAAATACCAACGTAGTTGTGTATTTGTTAGCGAAGTGATTCCCCTCAGCTCCATTTTAATTACAACAATTCCCCCTCAATGAATATGGAAATTAACGATCGCTTTTACGGAAAGATTCAAATAGAGAGTGCTCTTATAAAAGACTTAGTCAATTCTAAAGTCTTCCAGCGACTCAAGAAAATTTCCCAAGATGGGGCGCCTCACTTCATACAGTCAGCAAGAAACGTTACTAGGTATGAACATTCTATAGGTGTTTGGTATTTATCTGCTAAGTATAAAAGGGGAATAGAAGAACAGGTTGCCTGTTTGCTACACGATTTATCCCATACGGCCTTTTCTCACGTAATTGATTATGTGGTAGGCAATACTAGGCATGAATATGCAGATGGTAAGTTGAATGAAATAATTTTAAATTCTGAAATACCCCAAATTATTAAAAAGTACGGATTTAGTATTGAAAAAGTATTAGATAAATCTAAATTTCCATTACTTGATAATGAATTGCCCGACATATCTTTTGATCGTCTAGATTACTTTTTGAGGGATGGTATTGCCTTGGGCTTCTTACCAAAAGAGACTGTGAATATGTTCTTACGCAACATTGCTGAAAAGAATGATATCCTTTTTTTTAAGGATGTAAGTGTGGCGGGGCTATATGCCACGATGTTTATGAGTTTGTCTAGGCTTCTTTGGGCTGATCCAACAAGCCATGGGTCGTTTTTTTTGCTCTCAAATGCAATAAAATCAGCTCTTAATGCTGGGGAGGTAACTGAAGATGATTTCTTTACAGATGATGAGACTTTAATGGCTAAGCTTGTGAAGAGTAAGAATTCAAATGTAAAAAAATATTTAAAAAGATTAAACTCGGGTTTGGAATTTGAGTATGCAGATAAGTCGGCTGCCGAATTTTGGGGACCTTTAAAGCCTAGGTTTGTTGACCCGTTTGTAAAAACTAACGGCGGATTAAAAAGGGTTTCTTCTCAAGTTGTTAGTTTGGGTTATGCCTTCAAAGAATTTTCACAAAACTACTCGAGTAAGGGTGTTGTGCAGAAAATCTAATTCCTCGATAGGTTATTTTCAAAAACATTCGGCCCTATCTTTGCGACAACGTAAATGTAAAAACTTTTTACATTTGAGTTTTACATGTGTTATTTCGTGGAACAAAAATATCGTAACAATGGGGAGTGTGATATGGACAACTTGAGGACTACTAAAAATATAGTAGAAAACTGTTAAAAGTATTATAATTAAGGCATATTAACAACTGTTTTAAGATGGAATCTAATACTGTCAATAAGTTTGCAGGTATCGAGGCCAAATGGCAAAAATATTGGGATGAAAAATCTCTATACAAGGTTGATCTTCAAAATGCTAAAAATCCCTTTTACAACCTTATGATGTTTCCATATCCTTCAGCAGAAGGCTTACACATAGGTAGTATGTTTACTTTTACTGGGATTGATACTTTCGGAAGATATAAAAAGATGAAGGGCTTTGATGTGTTTGAGCCTATTGGGCTTGATGCCTTTGGTATCCACAGCGAAAATTATGCATTAAAGATCGGTGAGCACATTAAAAGTGTTTCAAAAAGAACTCATAAACATTTTACTGAGCAATTCCATCAGATGGGGAATATGCATGACTGGAGTGCTTTTTTAGAAACCAGCTCTCCTGAATATTATAAATGGACACAATGGCTTTTTTCGCAGTTTTTTAAAGCTGGGTTAGCATATAGAAAGGTTGCAAATGTTAAATATTGTCCAAGTTGCAAAACTGTTGTTTCTGATGAACAGGTGATAGATGATAGATGCGAAAGATGTTCAACATTAGTTGAATCCAAGCCTTTGGAGCAATGGTTCTTTAAAATCACCAAATATGCTGATCGACTTTATGAAAACTTAAAGAATATTGACTGGGTAGAAGATGTTAAATTGGGTCAAAAGAACTGGATCGGCAAAAAAGAGGGGATCAATATTGCTTATAAAATTAAAGGCTCGAATGCCTTTGTGACTTGCTTTACTACAAGGCCAGATACAAATTTTGGCGCTACTTTTATAGTAATTGCCCCAGAATATGAATTAGTAAACTCAATCCTAGAAGGCAATTACCAGACTCAAAAATCGCTAATTGAGCAAATTAAAGAGTATGTTGAGAAGTCCAAATCAAGATCTGATCAAGAAAGAATTGCCCAAGGCAAAGAGAAAACAGGCGTTTTCACTGGGCTTTATGCAGTTAACAATTTGAACAATGAAGAATTGCCGATTTACATATCTGATTTCGTCCTAGGCCACTTTGGAACGGGTGCTGTAGTTGGAGTTCCTGGGCATGATAAAAGAGATTTTGAATTTGCGAAAAAGTTTGAATTGCCAATTATTAGGGTAGTTAGCGAAAATGGTAAAACCGGTCCAATTAATGATATTGGTGATGTCCAAGAAGAAGATGGCTTAATGATAAACTCAGGCTTTTTAAATGGCCTAAGCGTAAAAGATGCCACCCGAAAAATTATGGATCATATTGAAGAAAATGGGTGGGGTACAAGAATAATTAACTATAATTTAAGAGATTGGTGCGTAAGTAGGCAAAGGTATTGGGGTCCTCCAATCCCCCTTATATTCTGTAAAGATTGCGCAGAAAAGGGTTTTAGTTGGTTTAATACTGATAATTCTTCTTCAAAACACATAGAAAAAGATGATTTAAATGATTTGGTAAACACAATGAAGGGTTGGTTCCCGGATGAAAATTTACCAGTTGAACTTCCCGATATTGAGGATTTTGAAAAAATTAAACCTGACGGATCAGGCCGTGGACCTCTATCTAGAGAGTCTTCTTTTGTGAATGTAAAATGTCCTCATTGTGGAGGTGATGCTAAAAGAGAAACTGACGTTTCAGATCCATTTGTCGATTCCTGCTGGTATTTTTTGAGATATCCTTTTACTGAATATAATAATGTGCCTTTTGGCGGAGATTTTAAGAATGACAAGTCGCTTTTTAATCCTGAACTAACTCAGAATGAGCAAGCTGAACTTATTGCAAGAATGAAAAAGTGGGGCCCTGTAAGTTCGTATATCGGTGGAAAAGAGCACACAGTCTTGCACCTTTTGTACGCAAGATTTATTACAATGGTTTTCCATGATTTAGGCTATATTGATTTTGAAGAACCCTTCAAAAAATTCATCGGACACGGTCTTATCACAAAAGATGGAGCCAAAATGAGTAAATCAAAAGGAAACATTGTCAATCCTGATGAATTCATAGGTAGGTTCGGTGCTGATTCGGTAAGAATGTATTTAAGGTTTATTGGACCTTTTGATTCCTCCGGCGATTGGCGAGATTCCGGTATGTTTGGAATGGCCAAATTTATTAACAAGGTTTATAAACTTTTTGTGAACTTTTCTGAGAGCAAAGATTCCGGTGATACTTCAGATAAATCTTCAGATATCTCAATGATTCACAGAACTGTAAAAATGGTAGGGGATGATCTTGAAGAATTGAAGTTTAATACTGCTGTAGCAAGGATGATGGAGTTTGTTAACTGGTATAACGATTCCTCAGAAGGTTTGAATTATAAAGATAAAAAAGAGTGCTTAACCAAGTTTGCCTTGATTCTTGCTCCATTTATGCCGTTTTTATCTGAGGAATTTTGGGCGTTACTTGGTAATAATCCTAGTATCCACAATGAGAAATGGCCTGATTTTGATGAATCAAAATTGGAAAATTTTAAATTTAAAATGCCAATCCAAATCAATGGGAAGCTACGATCCGTAGTCTTAATCGATAAGGGTTTAGAGCAAGATGCGGTTCAAAAACTTGCCGAAAAAGATCCGAAAATCATTAACTATCTTTCAAAGTCGCAAATTTTAAAGGTGATCTTCGTCAAAGATAAAATTATAAATTTTATTGTTAAGTAATGTTTAAAGAAAATAGAGATTTTTGGCTCTTTCTTATCGGTATTGTAATCCTGTTTTTTATTATATTTACTTCGTTACAGCAGGGGTTTTCAAAATCTTCTTTTATGTATTCAGGCTTCCCCTTTGGATATTTTAAAAACGAATCCCTAGTGTTAAAAAAACAAGATGTTAAAATCGACACCTCTTTAGATTATCGAGCCAAAATCACTACTAGCAAGGGAATAATTGAAATTGATTTGCTCGAAAAGCAAGCTCCAAATACAGTTAGCAATTTCATTTCACTTACAAATCAACATTATTATGACCAGCTTAATTTCTACAGACTAATCAAAGGCCTTTTAGTTCAGGGGGGAAGTAGAAATACTTTAACCTCTGATATTAACGACGATGTTTTTGGTGGTCCAGGCTATACTATTGACGACGAAATTAATTGGGATAGCTTGGGTTATAGCGAAGAAAAAAAGAGCGCTTTAAAACGAGAAGGTTATTCCAGCGCAAATTCAGTCACATCCGAAAAGCTTGGCAAATATTCAGTGGCTATGGCTTCAAATGGCCCAAACACCTCAGGTAGTCAGTTCTTCATAGTTTTAGCAGAAAATGACGATCCAAGGTTGGAAAATTTAGAGGGAAAATACACAGTTTTTGCCCATGTAATTGGAGGCTTTTCAGTACTTAACGAAATAAATGAAATGCCCACAACAGAAGTCGCAGGGCAAGATCCAAGGCCTGTCCATCTATCAATTTATAGAGTAGAAATTTCTTATAAGAATTAAGGAAAACTTAAGGAGATTAAGAATAAAATCTCCTTATGAAAAAACATAAAAACACAATAATTTTCATCTCCATCATTATTTCACTAGTCCTTTTGCTGACTTATGCAAACAATTTGCAAAGTATATTACCAGCCACAGATAATAAAAATGAAATTATCACCACTCAAATTAGTGAAGTAACAGTAACTCCAAGCACATTTTTTATTGAGGTTTTAGGTGAGGTTAATAACCCCGGAGTGTTTGAAGTTTCAAGCCCAATATTGGTCTTTAATGCAATAGAGCTTGCAGGTGGTTATGCCCCAAATGCCGACATTCCATATGTGCACCAATTTATTACACTTTCCAAAAAAGTAAGCCCAGAAATGAAAATCTATATTCCGCCAAAGGGTAAGTCAATAGATTTAGGCCTGGAGCCTTGGCAGGGGAGTACAGGATTCTTTTCAATAAATACCGCCACAAGTTCAGAGCTAGAAGATATAAAGGGAATAGGTAAAGTAACGGCAGAAAAAATCATTAAAAATCGTCCTTTTTCAAGTTGGGAAGAACTAAAGGCCCAAACAGGAATTAGGCAAAGCGCACTTGATGAATTAAAAACCAAAGCGATTTTATAGTTCTTCTTCCTATGTTACGTCAAAGGTTTAAAGGCTGGCTTAAGAAATACTTGTTTTTCTTTTCTGCAGTTATTTTATATATTCTTTTTTTCCTATTTTTAGGAGCTTCGCGAGTTAATCCGCCCGAAAGTCAGCCCTTATTTGTGGATTCAAATATCTATGAAGTGATTTCATATTGTAAGTTCGAAAATACAGTTGTTTCTTTTAAAGTCCGCGAGATAAAGGCCTTGACCAGTAATATTTACTTGATTAAGACGAACAATCTTAAAGAAAACTATTTTAATATTGGGGATAAGCTAATTATTTCAGGCGAATTCAAAAGGGCAGACATAGCTAATGATTACTTTTATTCGCAACAAATTTATGGAATCTTTCGCAATCCTAAAATCATAATTTCAGAAAAAGCTTATGGACCGTTGGCTCTTATTAGCGCTTTTCATTACAAAATACTTGAAGAAATTTATCAAAACTACCATGGACAATCGGCAAACCTTTTATCAGGGCTCCTAATTGGCGCAGACATTACCTTCCCTGCAGAAACAGAGGCGGCTCTAAAAACAACTAATACTTCGCATATTATCGCGATTTCGGGTTTTAATCTTAATTTACTGGCAGAGTTTTTAAGCTTGCTGGTCTTTTTTGTGCCTAGGAAAAAACTTAGTCTAATTATTGTATTTGTGTTATTTGTTTTTTATTGCCTTGTAGGTTTTGATAATATCCCATGCCTGCGCGCTTTACTGATGTTTGTATTTAGGTCCATAGCGTTGTTAGTGGGTAGAAGGGCTTCGTATTTAAACATTTGGGGGATGGCCTTATTAATAATTTTGTTAATTTCACCGGTTTCGGTTTTTAGTTTTAGCCTCAAGTTCTCGTTTTTAGCTACCCTTGGCTTAATTGTGTTAGATGCCATTTATTCAAAATTAGATATTGTTATAAAGAACTGGATACTTTCAAGTGCGCTCGTTACATTCTTCTGTTCGATAGGGGTTTTACCTGTTTCTATGTATTTAGGCAGCACAGTTACTGTAAAGGGCCTAATAGCAAATGTATTGGTGGTGCCCATAATCCCCGTTACAATGGTGTTCGGCTTTGTTTCGGTGATCTTTTCAATGCTTAATATGCCTTTCTCCTTAATATTTGTCAGATTCACCGATGCATTATTGCAACTAATCCTTTTAATAATTAATTTTTCTTCACAGTTAACTTTTGATTAAAGTGAAAAAGAAAAACTTATTTGTTTTGCTAATGTTAATAATTTTATTGGTTTATGAAATTGTTTTCGTCCAAAATGATTCTTCTTTTAATTTGGTTGTATTAGATGTAGGGCAGGGTGATGCTACATTAATAAAAACTCCTGATAAAAAATTTATTCTAATTGATACTGGTGGTTCAAATCCAAAATCCCTTGATGAGTTAGCCAAATACTTCCCACTTGGAACGAATTTAATTGATTTGGTAATAGTAAGTCATTTTGATACAGATCATATTGGCTCATTTCCGCAGTTATTGAATCAATATCAAGTTAAAAACATTGCTTTTAATAAGCAGGACCCAGATTATAATTTGATTTGGCAGTCTTTGTTTGCGAACCGAAACACATTTTCTCCTTATTCTAGTCAAATAACACAAATCGGATGTTGTGTTTCCATTCGTTGGTATAGGCCACTTTCTTCATCGGTTAAAGAAGAGAACTCCAATAGTTCATCGCTAGCTTTTAGTTTGGAGTATGATTCTAAAATGTTCTTTTTTGCTGGCGATAGCTCTTTTTCAGAAGAAGATTCATTAGTGGATGCAATCGGTGATATTGATTTTTTAAAAGTCAGCCACCATGGAAGCAAAAATAGTACTAGCGAATACTTTCTTCAAAAAACTAGGCCGGAAATTGCTTTTATTTCAGTAGGCAAAAATAGCTATGGGCATCCAAATACTGAAGTTGTTAATAATTTAGGAAGGGCAAAGGTTCAAACATTTAGAACAGATTTAGGAGGCAGCCAAATTGTAATAGTTAATGAAGATGGCCTCAAACATTATCAATCAGGTAAATGTAATTATTACTGTTCATATATAATGAATTTTAAAGAAAGTTTTGAATAAAAATATAAATTTTATGTTAAAATACATTCAAATTTAAAAGCTAAACATATGTTTTTAGTACTTGAGGGCATTGATGGGGCTGGAAAAGGACGCCAGCGTTTAGAGCTTTTTGAATACTTAAAAACTCTCAATCTTCAAATAGAGAGTATGGAATTCCCTGATCACCAAGGTGTATTGTATAAAAATTATATTAAACCTTTTTTGTTAGAAGAAATTAAACTATCCCCCGAAGCATTGTTTGTTAGTTTTGGACTTGATCAACTTATGTTTCAAGACAAAATTAAGGCGTCTAAGGGGTCTAATTCGAGCTTTTTCCTCTGTGATGGGTATTTTACAACAAACATAGTTTATAACTGTTTAGTGAACAAATCAGTTGATATTGACGATGCTTTAAAATTTGCTGATACTTTTAAAATTAGTAAGCCCGATTATAATATCTTTATAGACGTTTTGCCCGAAGTTGCATTAAGTCGAAAATCAAAAGAAGAAGGTCATGAGAAGGGTTTAGATATAAACGAAAGAGATCTCAAAAAACAATATAAAATTCGTGATGGCTTTTTATATTTAGCAAAAAATAAAATCTTTGGTGAATGGATAATTGTCGATGGAAATGGCACAATCGAAGAAGTCAAAAAAAATATTTTAAAAAAATTAACAAAAATAATATGAAGAAAATAGACACAATAGAGCATACCTTCTTAATGATTAAGCCTGATGGCGTTAAGCGAGGTTTAATAGGGGATATTTTTAAAAGAGTAGAAAGAATGGGGCTTAAAGTTGTTGCCACGAGAATGATTTGGGCCACAAAGGAACAAGCTAAAGGTAATTATCCCGGGACTGATGAATGGATGATAAAAATGGGCGAAAAAACATATGCTAATTACAAAGGTGATGAAAAAGCAATGATGGAAGATATGGGCACAACAGATAGATTAGCAATCGGTAAAATCGTATACAAATCCCTAGTTGATTATTTAACCGAAGGCCCTGTTGTTATCAGTGTCTGGGAAGGTAATAATGCAGTAGAAATTATTGCTAAGTTAATGGGAGAAACCAATCCACTAACCGCTGATATTGGTTCAGTGAGGGGGGATTTTGGTTTTGACACTCCTAAAATGGCCGTTAAATCTGGCCGAATCGTTTTTAAAACTTTAGTTCATAGATCAGATTCTGTAGAAGAAGCCCAAAGAGAAATCGCGCATTGGTTTGGCGATAAATTTAAATATTTAGGCGAATACAATAGGGTCGATTATATTGGAATGCTGTAATTAAAATACTTTTTTAAATTTTTAAAAATGTCCGAAAAAACACTAATAATTGTCAAACATGATGGAGTAGCCAGGGGATTAATTGGAGAAGTAATAGCTCGTTTTGAAAGAGTAGGATTGAAAATCGTAGCAATGGAATTCATCCAATCCACAGAGGAAATGGGTGATAGCCATTATCCAGTTTCAGAAAAATGGTTCACAAAGGTTGGTGAGAGAACTTTAAAGGAATACCAGGAACGAGGCCTAGATGCAACCCTAATACTAGGGACGAATAATGCTATGGATATCGGTAAATTGGTAAAGAAGTGGTTAATTGAATATTTGAACTTTGGTCCAGTAATGGCAATGGTTTTTGAAGGACCAAATGCAGTTCTTACCGGCAGAAAATTAGCAGGTGACACAATACCAGCAATTGCAGTGCCCGGCACAATTAGGGGAGATTTTGGCACGGATAGTGTTGAATTTGCAAACGAACAAAAAAGACCCCTTTACAATATCATCCATGCATCTGGCGAAGTTGCCGAAGCACAAGAAGAAATCTCACTTTGGTTTGGCAATCAAGAATTGTTTGATTATGATGTACTATCTGCTCATTTTAGCGGTGTTAAAGGGAGAATGTCGAAAGACTAAAATTCCAATTTATGGTGCACTAGAGAGGAGTTGAACCTCTGACCTAGGCGTTAGGAGTGCCTCGCTCTATCCGTCTGAGCTACTAGTGCAAATTACCTGAATTGATTATACCATTAATCTAATAGTAGGTTAATCTTGTAAATGTTTGCATTCGAAACCTCCTCCTGACCATCATTTAACAATAGGTATAGGTTTTCAAGCCTTGAATCGGTATTAAAGTAGGGTACAATATTAATGTTGTTTATAATTAAGTTTTTGTTTAGGCCATCCTGATCAGAGGATTGAATTGTTTTTAGTAAATCGGAATATATTAAAACCGTTGAATCTTTTGGAGTGAAGGCAATTTTATCGTTTTCGAGGAAAGCTTCATTTGAACTATAAACATTTATATCAATTTTCCCAAGCGCTAAGTTTTCTCTTGCAACAAGCGAAACAATTTTACCTGAGTTATTAAACAGGAATGTAGTTGCATCGGCGCTAATGTCTATTAGCAGATTTAAATTCGGGTCTAGCCCAGTTTTCTGAACAGTCTTTTTGTCTAGATCAACTAAATAATATTCGCTTTGATCGCTTATTAGGGCATACCTAGAAGAATTGTCCGGAATGAAAATGTTTGATATTTCATTAAAAACTATACTTTTTGGAAAAATAATCTCTTGATTTGCCTCATTTTTAAATTGATTCAAGGTTTTATTAATTGAATCAAACCAAATTAACTGTGTTTTATTATATCCAAAGATAACCGGTCCTTTTTGATTATATTTAATTAATGTAGTTTTGTTGTTTGTTAAATTATATTCAAATAGGGTTGTGTTATCTTCGATAATCAAGCTGATTGAGTCATTTAACCAATCGATATTGTTGGGGTAAAACCCTAAAACACTTACCATATCAACCGTTTTTAATGATTCATTGCCTAATGCATTATTGAGTAATAGAGCCTTTTTATTTGTTGGTGAAATCACTAGCATTTTGTTATTGTCTGGGCTTGGAATGAGTTTTACCTCTTTGTCATTTAAAATTTGAACCAATTCTTCATTTAGTTCAGCAAATTTTATGAGATTTTGATTGTTGTTAAAAATGAACAAATTATTATTTTCTATCTGTAATCTCCAAATTCCGTTTTCGGTGGTAATAGGATTTGTTTCTACAGTATAAAAAATATAATCTCCTAGCTCTGAAAAAACCATTTTTGAAACATTGGTATTTGTAACTTGTTCAAGTTTTAATTCGGTAGGGAATAGTTTTACAAAAATATCTTTTACTATCCCTTCTTGAATTTCAACTTTCTTTTTCCAGGAATTCATGCCTACGGATTCAATACGGATGTCTTTAACTCCGGCAGGTAAATTAACTCCTTTATTAATTATGTTTTCTACGGCAACGTCATCTACAAATAAGGAATAGTTAATATTTTCCGGGTAAATGTTTATTCTTAGCACGCCCATATTGGTTTTTACACCGTTTTCTGTAACAGATGCCCCTTGTGATATAATAATCGCAACAGCAGTAGCTAAGAATATGAATATCGAAGCGATAAATAGATAGAGACTTGTTTTAATTTTGTGTTTTCTCATGCGTGTACTATACTTTGAAGTATAGCAATTGTTTAACATTAGTTCAATTTTTTCAAAATGCCTACTAAAGTTGGCCTCGATCTTGGTACATCAAATTCAGTAATTGCAATAGCAGGCAAGAATAATATCTATTCCGAACCTACAGTTGTAGCAATTTCCACAAGAGATAAAAAAGTAGTTGCAATAGGAGCAGAGGCTAAAGGTATGTTGGGTAAAGTTCCCATTGATATTGAAGCAAGATTGCCAATCAGGCAGGGTGTTATTGCTAGTTACAAGCTTACCGAAATGTTAATTACCCATTTAATGGAAAAGGTTCTAGGGCGAATGCGTTTCTTCAAGCCTGAAGTTATGATTAGCGTTCCTGCCGGAATAACCTCGGTAGAAGAAAGAGCAGTAATTGAAGCCAGTGTTCAGGCTGGAGCCGGAAAAGTCTATTTGATTCCCGAACCTATCGCTGCAGCAATTGGCGCAAATTTACCAATAGGGGCATCATCAGGCAATATGATTGTGAGTATAGGCGGAGGAACTTGTGAAATTGCAGTACTGTCATTAAACGGTATAGTTACGTTTGAATCTAAAAGGATTGCTGGAGATGCTCTAAACGAAGCTTTAGTAGTACATATTAGAAAGAAAACGGGCTTAGTAATTGGAGAACAAATGGCCGAAAAAATTAAAATCCAAATTGGATCAGCAATGCCAATGGAAGAGCCTTTAACAATGGAGGTTAGGGGTAGAGATGGAACTTCGGGAATGCCTACAACTATCGACTTAAATTCAAACGATATTGTTGAGGGGTTTAGACCGGTTCTTAACGAAATGATAAATTCCATAAAAGAAGTCCTTGAAAGAACACCTCCCGAGCTGTCTTCGGATATCATTGATAGGGGAATAGTATTAACCGGAGGAACCGTCAAATTAAGAAATATTGACGATTTGTTCACAAAGGCTGTGGGGGTATCTTTTCACGTAGTTGAAGAGCCCGAGTGGGCTGTTATTAAAGGAATTATGATTGCCCTCGATAATATTGAAAATATTCAAAGAGTTTTAATGAAATAATAAGATTACTTATTATTTTGCTTTTTAGAAGGATCAATTAAGAATCTTGAGAGTGATTTTCTCCCTACGATTACAGAATATGTAAGGTTACTTCTGTCTAGTATATTAGCGTTGGTTTCAAAGGTAGTATCTTTGATTTTTAGCTTTATAGAAACACAGGGTCTTAAAGTTGTTCCGTGACTAGATTTAATAAAGGATACATCTACCAATCTACCTTGGTATTTAGGGACTAATTTTTCGGCAAGCTCTTTCATCAAGGCTATTCCTTTGTTTCGTTCGATATTTACAGGTAAGTTCAAATCATCAAATTCATTTACTATATCTTTAAAGCCTAACTGTTCGGCATATTTACGATCGATTGATGTGGAATCAGCTCCTGTGTCAATTTTAGCTATTGTTTTCAATTCTTCGTCTTTGGGGGTTATTAAACTAATATTTTCATAAATTCCTATAACATCTTTTCCTGAAATACCTTCAATTTCATTCTCAATTTCACCTCCGAATAGATATTTAGCGAGGTTAATACCTTTTTCAACTGACGTAACTTTAATATCTCTAGTTTTCTTAATTCTCCATCTTAAACCATCTTTATTAGCAAGCTGAATCGAAAGGCCTGGGCGTGCGTTAAGTTCAACTATCACTGGGCCTAGATCTCTATCTATTAAGAAATCTACCGCAAGATAATTGAGCCCGGAAGATTTTTGCGCTTCAATTGAGTAGCGAAGAATCCTATCCCAGTAAGGAATCCTTAATCCACTTAAAGGGATTTTTGTCCCTGGAACATTTTGGATGTATCCGTGCTTGCCCTGAATAGCAAAGGTGGTTACTCCATTTGCTATGTCTATTCCTGTGGCAACCGCACCTAGTGCTAAATTGGCTTTTCCTTTAGATTCCTTTGTAGGTATTCTTAAGAATGCCATTGCTGGAACCCCACTTATGGTTATTATTCTGATATCTGGAGTCCCTTTATATGTATAGTATTTAAAGACTTTATGGGTTTTTATCCTCTCTTCAAAAAGGGCAAAATCCGGTGTTTGATTGAGAGAATACTTGCCGTCAAGAATGTCTGCGATTTGTTTTTTTAATTGGTCAATTGTGGCCTTTGATTTATCGGCCCTAATCCATGCTCCGTTTTTATCTTGATTATAAAACAAATCGATGCCACCGCCTTCAAGCCCTGTAACAGGCTTTAGAACGAACGAAGGAGGAAGGGTAGAGAAGTCAAAATTATTTAATTCCTGATAAGATTTTATTACAGTAATTAAATTAGGAGTTGGAATTCCTGCTTTCATTAAGACTTCTTTAGTAAGGATTTTGTTGTCGGCAATTTCAATATTCTTGCTCTTATTGTATTTACGAATATAATCCAAGTTCCTTTCATTCATTCCAAGGACTTTTCGTCTGTTTTTTAATAATAAAGAGAGGGTTTTAAACATTCTTATTAATCTTTCTCAGTTAAAATGTCCCAGAATCTCAAATATTCGCTTAATCTAAGGCCCGTAAACCTTCCAATTAAATAATTAACAGGAAAGAGAATTAAAATTACGTATGGATATTGAAGTAATAAATCAATTAGAGGGCGGATACATATTATTAAGTAACTGATCCCTGCAAGCATTATGCTCTCTAGGGTGATAAAAATGGTAGTTTTTAAATTTTTTCTGGCTAAAATTGAGAAATATTTTTCTGTGATAGCAACAATTAAGACTAGGGTAAAAATATCAATTTTTAAGAAGTTTTTAAAGCCAAGCAAACCCAGGATCATTGTCACAGCAATAAGTATAACAGTAACGCCCGTCGAAACAATTGCAAGCTTTGGATAATAATGTAGTCCTAATTTTTTTATTAATAAATAACAAAGCAAAGTTGCAGAAAAAACAACTAAAATCATTGGGAGGCCGTATTTAAAACCTATAAGTGGATCCGAGTAGTAAGGGAACTCTGTAGAAGTAACTCCCAATTGAAAGAAAATAAAGGTGATTACAAAAGACAAATAGATGCCAAGCGACCTCATCCCTAGAATATGTCTGGCAAAGGCAATTAAAGTAACAACTACCGGCAATAACAACAAAGTTATAATTGCGCCTTTATCCAGCCCGCTATTGATAAAAATATCTATCATCTTTTGTTTTTAACTAAAAAATATTATATATCTTAATTCCTTTTAAAACAAAACCCTCCCACAAAAATAGGGGAGGGTTTAATTTCTTGGAAATTGTAACTTATTATTTTAAAGTTACTTTTGCACCAGCTTCTTCTAATTCTTTCTTTAAAGCTTCTGCATCTTCCTTTTTCATGTCTTCTTTGACAATCTTAGGAGCACCATCAACTAAGTCTTTGGCTTCTTTTAAGCCTAAACCTGTGACGTTTTTGACAATTTTAATGACTGCAATTTTATTTGCGCCAGTTTCAGTCAATTCTAAGTTGAATGAAGATTTCTCTTCTTCTGAAGCTGCTGCTGCTACTGGAGCTGCTGCTGCTGCTACTGGAGCACTTGCTGAGACACCGAACTTTTCTTCTAGAGCTTTTACTAATTGAGAAAGTTCTAATGCTGTCATTTTTTCTAGCATTTCTGCGATTTTTGCAGAATCACCAGATAATTCGATTTTTTTATCGTCTGCCATTTTAGTTTTTATAAATAAATTAAATTAAAATTAATTGAATGCTGTTTAAACAGCTTTTTTCTCTTGAATTGAATTAAGTAAATATACAAATTCTTGCATATTTCCTTTTAACACAAACATGAAATTTCTGACTGGACCAACCATTACACTTAATAGTTGAGCAATCAAAACGTCCTTGCTTGGAAGATCTGCTAGAGCTTTTACCTCTGCTGGGGAAATGGATGTCATATTGTATACGCCACCGATTACCTCAAGACGATCTTTGTCTTTTGCTTTTGTGAACTTACTAATGATTTTTGCTGTTTCACTTATTTTCTCACTTGAAAAGACTATAGAATGTTGACCATCCCCTAGATCAGTAAGTGGGAAACCAGCTTCTTTCATAGCAATCACAAAGATAGTATTTTTGACTAAATTGTAGCTTGATCCAAGTGCACCCAATTCTTTTTTCATTGCGGTAGCCTCATTTGGATTAATTCCAAGAGGTTTTACAACAAAAAAGTTAGGTTGTGCCTTGAGCTTTTCTGCATATTCAGTCATCAACTCCTTTTTCTGATTTTTGGTTTTTGACATATTTAAATTAAATAAAAAAATGTGCCGAACGAGTCGGCACAGTATAAATACATAATTCTATGAGTTTAACTGTATCCGTCTCGATAGGTCTTATTTCAAAAAACGAAAGCCTATTGTCTTAAACGAAAACTTAGTAATTCTAACCTAATACTATTATTTTGTCAATTTCCCAAGTTTAGACCAAGTAATTGGCATCTAGTTCAACTTTTGGCCCCATTGTTGTGGTCAAAATAGCTCTTTTAATAGGAGTAGTAGAGTACTTCTTAGTTTCATTACTTACAGCTTTTACAAAAGCATTTAAGTTTTCTTGTAGCTGTTCACTTGTCATATCCGATTTACCAATAACTGCTGTAATTGGTGCGCCATTAACCGATTTAAAGTTTTTCATTCCTTGTTTGAACTTTTTAATACTTTCGCTTAAATTGGTTGAAATGGTTCCATTTTTAGGATTTGGCATTAAGCCTCTTGAGCCTAAAGTTTTGCCTAGTTTAGCTAATTTGCCCATCATCATAGGGGTTGTTAAAACTAGGTCGAATTCTAATTTACCGGATTCGATGTCTTTGAACAATTCTTCGCCACCGACTATATCTGCATCTTTTGCCTTTTCTAAATCGGCTTTATCTACAACTGCTAAAACTTTTAAAGATTTGCCAAAAGTATTTGGCAAGGTATATGAGCCTCGAATTGAATCCTTTTTCTGTTTTTCATTTAAATTCAAAAAAAGTTGAATGCTGATGCTACCTGCAAATTTTGTTAAAGATAGCTTTGGCATTAAATTTAAAGCATCAGTAGGGGAGTATTTTTTAGACTTATCAATATTTGATAAGACTGATTGGTATTTTTTAGATCTTTTCATCAAAAATGTTATAACAAATTAATCAACAACAGTTAAGCCTAAGCTTTTTGCGGAGCCTTCAACTATTTTCATAGCAGATTCCATGCTAATAGCATTGATATCAGCCATTTTCTTTTCGGCTATATCTTTGATCTGTGCTCTGGTAACTTTTCCTACTTTAACCAAGTTTGGTTTTGCGGAACCTTTTTTAAGACCGACTGATTTTAATAAAAGGTTGGTTACAGGTGGAGTTTTTAACTCGATAGTAAAAGTTCTATCCTCAAATATTGTTAAGATACATGGAATAACATCTCCCATTTTATCTCTTGTCTTGTCATTATACTGAGTAACAAACTCTTGAATGTTAACACCATGTTGTCCTAGTGCTGGACCGATTGGAGGGGCTGGTGTAGCTCTTCCTGCTTCAATCGCAAGCTTTAAAATAGCTTTGATTTTTTTTTCTTTAGCCATAATTAATAATGTTTAAATTTATAATCGAGTAATTTTTAAGAAGTCTAATATTACTGGTGTTTCGCGACCAAACACAGAAAGTAGAACTTTAACTTGACCTTTATCTTCGTTAATCTCAGAGATAGATCCAACGAAATCCTTGAAAGGTCCATCCGTAACTTTGACAGCGTCGCCGACTGCAAAAGAGGCTTGATAGGATGGTTGTTCAACCTTCATGTAAGCTAGAATACTTTTTACTTCATCTGGGTTTAATGGTGTAGGTTTTCTTTCTGTTCCGACAAATCCTGTAACTCCTTCGGTATTTCTGATGATTTGCCATGTTTGATCATTCATAATCATCTTAACTAAAACATATCCTGGGAATGTCTTTTCTTCAACGGTTCTTTTTTTGCCTTCACTGACTACGATCTTATTTTGCGTTGGAACCAACACTTCTTTTATAACATCTTCTAGATTGTTTGCTTTAGTTCTTTGTAAAATTTGTGTTGCAACTCTTTTTTCGTGACCAGAGTAGGCATTCACAACATACCAATTGAAGTTCTCTTTTACAGCCGAATCTTCTAATTTTTTTTGATCTTTTTTCATTTTAAATATTTACACTAGTTAGTAAGTTTCTTAAGACCTGGAACAGCCAATCGATTAGGTAGAGGCCCAATCCAAAAACTGCAGATACTCCTAAGACTATAGTTCCTAATTTTAATGTTTCTGCTTTTGTGGGGAAGGTAACAAACTTCAACTCACCTAAAGCGGAACGTAAAAAATTAAAGAATTTTTTAATTGACTTAATAATAATCATGTTTGTTATTATAGCAACAAACCTTTAATAATTAAAGGTTTTATTAAATACAGAGCCAAGAGGATTCGAACCTCTGCTAACGGTTTTGGAGACCGCTGTGCTACCACTGACACCATGGCTCTTCATAATCCCGTTCTGTCTAGTGAGGTCGAACCTTAATCGTTAACCCTGCGCTTATTTTACCTTGTCCTCATCAAACATTATATGTTTCTTTAGTTTTGGATCAAATTTCTTGATCTTTAACTTATCCTTAGAGTTTATTCTATTTTTACTTGTTGTATAAAAAGATCCGGTTTCTTTGTTTCTTAACCTGATCAGGATACGATTTCCTTTTTTTGCCATAGCAATTTAATTAATAAAAAATTTTTAATAATCTTAAAATAAGCCGAGAAAGAGGCTCGAACTCTTGACCGACGGTTTACAAAACCGTTGCTCTACCAACTGAGCTATCTCGGCAATTTTGCAAGGGGAGGGATTTGAACCCCCGTAGTCTCTCGACGCCAGATTTACAGTCTGGAGCATTTGACCGCTCTGCCACCCTTGCGAACTTACAAAAATCTCCTTGCTCAATTAATGGAGCTGGAAAAGAGGATCGAACTCTTGACCTCACCCTTACCAAGGGTGTGCTCTACCAACTGAGCTATCCCAGCCAAAACCTTAATTAGTCAGACAATTTTAAATGATATCCTTACATTAATCAAGCAAAAAAACCCTATCAGGCTTTCGAATAAGTACTTGAAACCGTCTTCAAGTAAGAATGGTAACCTCAGCATTAAAACACGACGGTCTTAATGAGATATTGGCTACCCTAAAATTTGCTTGTAAAGTTCAATATATCTTATTCTAATTACAAGATAGGGCAGTTAAAGTATAGCATTATTTTATATTAATTCCAATTTAGTCAATCGTCTGGTTTTACTATACAATTTTGCAACTCTAGTGCTACAATTAGTAAGTTTAACACGACCCATAAATGCAAGTTTTTGATAAATTTTTATCACTGTTCACCCACGATATTGGTATTGATTTAGGTACATCTACTACCCTCGTATCCGTAAGAGGGCAGGGTGTTGTCATAAACGAGCCCTCTGTTGTTGCTGTGAATAAAAACACGAAAAAAGTTTTAGCTGTTGGTGTGGATGCAAAAAGAATGATAGGGAGAACTCCGGCAAACATTGTTGCTGTAAAGCCTATGGCTGATGGGGTGATTTCTGACTTTGATTCAACCGAAGCTATGATTA
>CAZLRZ010000003.1:37103-55553 GCA_964562165.1 uncultured Candidatus Saccharibacteria bacterium | reverse complement strand
TTAGGCTTGGCCTTAGAGTAGTTGATGGAGTTTCGGTAATGGTTATGGATATAGTTGGGCTAACGGTGGGAGTTTCTTCGAGATCCTCTTCACCTGTGTTTGGTAAAGTCCACCTGTTAGCGGGGGTTGAGGTGGGTGCAGGTTGTGTAACCTCGGGAACTACA
This sequence comes from uncultured Candidatus Saccharibacteria bacterium, assembly GCA_964562165.1. GTDB lineage: Bacteria > Patescibacteriota > Dojkabacteria > B142 > OLB20 > JAKQLP01. Next base: position 55,389 of record CAZLRZ010000003.1, on the reverse strand, counting down.
ATTAGGTTCAGGGTTTTGGTTTCGGATTGGTTATTGGAAATGTCCCTAATATAGTATTGAATAACATTATCGCCGTCGTTCAATATTAAGGTTATTGAAAAATTCCCAAAAGCGTCAGCAATAGCTGAATAAGTTTGGCCGCCATAAGTGAAAAATATGGTGTTGCCTTGTCCAATTCTGCCTTTAATGTCTTGAGTATTAGAATTTAATGAATATGTCATTGGGTTGGTATCCGTAATATCCCCAATTAGACCAATATCGGTGAGATCGATCGTTAATGTATGAAATTGAATTACGTCCAAATATTTTATTGATATGTTATTTTCGGCGTCTTTGAATTTGACGTAAACATATTCGGGTTCAGATCTACCGGGAGACATAACCATGGTCCAATCTTTGCTGGTAGCGAATGGTTCCCAGCTACAGCCTAAGAAGTCGGTATCATTACAGATCATCATTTCCGTTACATTAGACATATCGTCCGATGCAGAAAGTGAAAGCGAAACATCTAGAGATGTTGTATATGAAGCTCCAAGATTGATTTCAATAGATCCTGTTGGCGGAGTGGTGTCCATGTTAAGCTTCCAGAGTTCGGTTCCGTGAATACCTTCACCGGCAGAGAAGAAAAGGGTATTGTTAACGAAAGTCATATAATTGGGATCGTCATTCTGTACGTTACCCAGGTTGTTATATTCTAATTGCTCTAAATCTGTAAGCATTAATGTTCCATCTGTTGTGCCATCACTTCGCCACACTTCATAACCGTCTGTTCCATTTTCGGCTTGGAAATAAATGAGGTTGCCAATATTCATAATGTAATAGGGCCAGCTTTCGCCTGCACCGGGGAAAATGTCTTTTACTAGAACCGTGCCGGCGTCTGTGCCGTCACTCTTCCATAATTCGTTGCCGTGAATCCCATCTTTTGCCGAGAAAAAAACTGTGTTCCCAATTGGCGCCATATATTCATCAATATAGCTACTGTTGGCTCCGGGGAATACATCTTTAACTAAAACAGTTTCTGATCCATTCCAATTTGTTTTCCAAAGTTCTCTTCCATTTTCAGCGTTTACAGCCGAGAAGAAAACATTATCTCCCGCAACAGTTAAGTATAGAGGTAGGCTACTATTAGCACCTTCCCAAATATCTTTAGCTAAAAGAGTAGTGGCTTCGGTTCCATTACTTTTCCATAGTTCTTGCCCTGTCACACCATCGTTTGCAATAAAAATTAACGTGGAATTTGTCGCTATCATTTTATAAATATCACTACCTGTCGCTCCAGGATTTATATCCTTAACCATATAGGTTCCAGCTTCAGTCCCGTCACTTCTCCAAAGCTCAGGGCCGTTGACCCCGTCATCTGCACGAAAATATAGCAACCCGTTAAGTATGGTTGGGTAGGTTTGATAGCCTACAATTGCATCACCACTGCCTGGCTTGATATCTTTAAGCAAAACAGTGCCTGCGTCGGTTCCGTCCGTTTTCCAAAGTTCATTGCCATGGACTCCATCGCTTGCTGTAAAATAAACAGAATTGTTAAACACAAAAAAATTACTAGGACCGCCCACCCAAATATCCTTGAATAAAACAGTGCCTGCTTCGGTTCCATCTGTTTTCCAAAGTTCGTAGCCACCAAGGCTTCCTCCGTAAATTGAAAAATATAAAGTATTATTTAAGACTGCATAAGATATTGGGGAAGTGTGGGCACTACCTACGTGTATATCCTTAAGTAAGCCTGTTCCGGCTTCGGTGCCGTCTGTCTTCCATAGTTCCCAACCATGGACTTCATCGGTTGCATAGAAGATTAGTGAGTTGCCTAAAGAGATGTAATCTTCATCATCATAACGAATACTGTCATTGGTCCTAGCGTTAATGTCCTTTATGAGGAATGTTCCGGCCTCTGTTCCATCAGTCCTCCAAAGTTCTAAACCATGCGAGCCATCATCTGCATAGAAGAAAGAGAGAGAATCGGTTGAAACTATATGGGTATAGTAACCATAAGGATATCCAGGCTTTATGTCTTTAAGAATGGATGTCCCTGCCAAAGTACCATCACTTTTCCAAAGTTCATATCCATTAATTTCATCCCAAGCATCAAATAATAATATTTCTCCTACTGAAGTGAAATCAGCAGGGGTGATACCTCCTGAAATTTTAACTGTGCCGACTTCGGTGCCATCACTAACCCACAAACTCCTTCCGCCGCTAATTCCATCATTGGCACTAATATACAATTTATCTCCGATAGTTTGTAAATTGTATATTTGCGAATCTAAATTACCAACATAAATATCTTTTAACATCATTGTGCCTGCATCAGTTCCGTCTGTTTTCCATAATTCACCGCCATTAGTGGAATTAGTAGCGGTGAAAAAGAAATTGTTGCCTAGTATGGCTTTAGGGTAGCCAAGCGCTATAGAAGATTTACCGCCAGGTAAAATATCTTTAACTAAAACAGTCCCTGCATCAGTACCATCAGTCTTCCATAACTCATAACCGGTGGCGGCGCCATAGCCATAAAAGTAGTAGTTGTTTCCTTGATATCCAGTGTATTCAAACACTCCATTGCCGGAACCAGCTCTTATATCTTTAATTAACACCGTTCCTGCTTCGGTCCCATCAGAGATCCAAGGCTCTAAACCGTGCACGCCGTCGTTAGTTATAAACAATAGATTGGTCCCAATTGCTACTACTCCTCTAAAAATTGAACTGGTTGAGCCGGTATTAATATCCTTTACTAATGATACACTTGTGCCACCAGGATCGGTTTTCCAAAGTTCAGTGCCATAGGTTGCATCGGTTCCTTCAAAATAAAACGTATCGTTTATTCTGGCTATAGGCACAAGTGAAGTAGTTGTATTATACAAATCTTCTAACATAACGGTGCCGGCCTCTGTACCATCAGTTACCCATCTTTTAATACCGTGAACTCCATCGTTGGCACTAAAAAACAGTCTATCGCCAAAGGCTTGTAAAAAAGTCGGAACACTACCTTCAGCGCCAGGATTGATATCAAGAAAAAGAGTTGTTCCTGCTTCGGTGCCATCAGTCTTCCAAAGTTCCTGGCCATGTAAAAAGTCATTAGCTTGAAAGAATATGGTATTGCCTAGTTTGCTATTAATGGAATTGTATTGTTGGTAACTATCACCGGTAAAGGTGTTTATGTCTTTTATCATCTCTGGAGGGGGTAAGGCCAAAGTCTTATTAATCAAGCATGTTGAGAGGATAGAAAGGGAAGTCAGTATAAAAAGAAACGTCTTTTTAGGGCACATTCGTACGAAAATTTATATATTTCAGTATAGTAAAAAGAGGTTTTAATGTCCAAGAATTTAGGGGGGAACCCCATGAGATAAAATATTTCCCATATTAAAAGTTAGCTAGCCTTTGCTTCGTAATCGGATGCCAGCATAGGTGATTCTTTCATGGCTTTATTAACAAAGCAGGAATGCTTTTTCGCCATCTTGTTAACAATTCTTTTGATTCTGGAAACGTGGACTTCGTAACGCATAACGATATGATCTATCAGTACCTGTCTTTTCGTTGAGAGAATTGAATCAGTCATTTTGGTAAGTAGATATATTTGTGATAACGATGGTAGATATTTTTAATGACAGCATATTTCCAAAAATCTGAATAAATGTGATAAAATCCTTTCATAATATCTCTAGGCTTAAATATGTCGCTGATTGATATTTCAAGATATCCTACTAATTTAATTCCCATTGTTGATGGGTTGGATTTCTTGGCAATTCAATTAAACAATGGGAATGCATTAATCGTGCTCAAGAATTTTTCAAAAACGACCTGATGGTTTTTTCGCCAAGAGTTTTAAAATTCTCACCAGATGTCGCAAATATTATGAAATTGGCTTTGCAATAAATTATGGGACTTATCGATACACGACAATTACCTTTAGACCTAATCCCCACAATGCCTCGGGAAGAAGTCTATATGAAGCAACGAAGCGGAATATTAGCTACAGATCAATATTCGTATAATTTTAACCCTAATCCAAGGTGTTATTGGGAGACTCCTTATTGTCATGATGCAGAGTATAATTGGCTTAAACAAGTTGTAACACCTACACTTAAAAATTTATTTGGAAACGATGCTACTCTGGCTGACGAAAACATAAATAAAATTTCTGTAAGTAATTTTATTATGCCTGAAATACCTCGTTGTAAAGCAAAAGTCCTTACTATGAACGGATATAGTCTTTGTGATTCAGGTACGCATGAGATTTCATACAAGTCGGTAGGTGAGCCAACTGGCATTTATTTTGATGATAAACATGAGCCATGGCTATGTTCGCCACCATTGGTGAGAAAATACGTTCAATACGATGAAGAAAGAAATCATGAACCGCATATACAATCTTTGGCTTTTGTTAAATGGGGAGGGATGTATTGTGTACCATCGGGCTTTGTGGGATTTTCCGAGAAGGCAGTTAGCGAATTCGGTGATTCATTAAAGGTAGTTGCCGTAAGAGTTTTAAGATTTGAAAATAAAGCGATGGAAATTATGAGAAACGCTTTTAGTCCAATTCCCTAGAGGAAAACGATAGCCTTTCTAATGGGTTTAATTTTACTCCTGGTGTTAAAAATGTTCCCCCTAAAAATGACATTTGAGCAATATTGGGGTTTTGTTCGATTTTGTATCCATCCTTTTTGGCTTCAAGTCCTTGGCTAGCTAAAGTAATGAGTGTATCTACGAATGAGTTCGCGAGGGGTTCTGAAAATCTTTCAAAAACTTCTAGGTTGTTTGAGGTAAATAACCCAGGCAATTTATAAGGGCTAATGCTCATACCAAGAACATACGAATTGCTAGTTATATTTCTTTTAATTTTTGGCTGAAAAACTACTGATGGATCATTTTCAACTCTCTGTCTTAAAGAAGTTGGGGTATAAAAGGGAAATATTTTTATGGGCGTGTTTGTTATTTGGTGCATTGCTAAAACACCTGTATTCAACAATACTTTTTTTTCGTCGCCCAGCTGTTCTAAAAACCCTGCATAAAGTTTAGGATCTAAAAAGACATCTAATAATGTCTGGGCGACAACACGTCCTTCCTCAACACCTTTTGCGGTATTTCGTCTAATAGGTTTTGTATAATATTCAAAATTTGATCCCATGTTTCAAATCGATATATACCAATTATATCATATTTAGCTTGGGGTATACAATGAATAACAAAATTGCCAAACCCATGCCGATCAAGTTATCCCTCGATAAAATTTTCTGCTATACTTTTTATATGATGGATCACATTTCGAAAAAATCCAATAAAAACAAATTAGTAGTAGGTTTCTTAGGGGTTTTAATCCTAACGGGCTTTTCGATAACAGCTTACTACACAGATTTTTTTGGCCAAGTGAACGCGTTTTTCACCGGAAAAACAAATTTGAAATATCCCGAACAAGTGAAAGTTGTTGATATTGAAGATATGAATGGAATATTCCCGGACTATGATGTTGCTTCTGATAATGTAACGCAGACAACTGTTTTATCAGTTTTAGCTGAAACTGGCGATATAGAAGTAACTCAGACATTAAAAGCCACTGCGACACCTATGCCAACTGTTAAATCCACTTTGAAGCCTACTGCCGTGCCGACTGTGAGATCAACTGCTATTCCGACTATCGTTCCAACTTCAAGGCCGACAACAATTCCTACTGTAATTCCGACAACGGTTTCTGCAAGGGATTACTCAAAGCCTTGGCAGGTGGCGGCTAACTGCCCTGCTTCAACTCAAAATTGCGTTCCATGTTATGTGGGCGAAAGTTTGTGCCGAATCGAAACTGGAGAAACAAGGGGTTTTAAAGGATGGGCTTGTCAGAATAACAATCCGGGGAATATTAGGCCAATTAATAACTATAACGATACAAATGATTTTAGAAATCGTTTGATCAAGGCAATGGGTGGGGCTCCATCCTGTGGAATCCGAACGGGAACGGGAGGAAGCTATATGGTTTTTACAGATTACACCACAGGTTTTAACTCGCTTAAAGCATATATAAGTGCAATCAATGCCGGAATGCATACATCATATACAGAATATAATGTTGACGGGAGTGTTAAGGGGGTTTGTGGAAATTGTTCCTTGACGTTCTTTATGAATAAATGGGCGAATAATCCGTCCGAAGGCTATAAGCAGACTATAAGTAACTATTTGGGGGTTGATCCAAACACTACTACTTTAATGAGCTTGATTAATGCCGGAAGACTGACAGATTTGGCGAATGGAATAAAAACTGCAGAGGGTTTTATTGTTAGATAAAAAAGATCAATCCAACTGTAAAAGCAATAGATATTAAAGTAACTATACTTAATATGTTTAAGTACTCTTTATTAATGTCTCTTTCTACTTTTATTAATTTTAAATTTCTCATATATTAATAGTAGTAAGGGGGGTACATTTACCTATATTATTTTTTAAAAATTAAATATGAAAATAACAAAAAATATTCCCTGGCAGGATTATAAAGAAATCAGGATCAAATCAATCAAAACAAATCCCGAGGCCTTTTCTACAAGTTTGGAGGCTGTTTTGGCTGATCCAGATGAAAAATGGCAAACATTCATAAATAAATCCTTGGCTAATGATGGCGAGGTAATGTTTTTTGCAGTTGATGATGATAATAAACCCATAGGAATAGTTGGCGCCTTTTGGGACAGCAAGCCCAAGGTAAAGCATGTAGCTCACATTTTCGGAGTTTTTGTTGACCCTGAACATAGAGGGAAGGGAGTAGGTTCAAATCTGTTTTCGCAACTTTTATCAGAACTAAAGGCTAATCCTGAGCTCAAGAAGGCATCGCTCGAAGTTGTTGTTAGTGAAATTGCTGCGATCAATCTATATAAAAAGCATGGATTTGTTGAGGTAGGGACACAAAAGGGAGAGCTTTATCAGCCTGAAAAAGATGCCTATGATGACCTTCTAGTAATGGAATTGATCTTTTAACGTCCTTCTGAAATTCGCACCATAGTAGGAGAATCCTTTGGATCTTTAGTTGCGATATCTGTATCGCCAACAATATCTACTAATGATACATATTTGCCTTGGGCAAGTGTTGTGAGCATACCTCGGTCGATCTCTTCGGGCCCTAAATAGTCAACGTATTGCACAAGGTAAGCAATTATTGTTTTTAAATTCCCGTTTCCAAGTAGCAATACCATTTGGCGATAGTAATTATCTGTTGATCTTCCTTTGTATTCTAGGTGTATGACTTTTTCGCCATCTCTATCTGTAACCCAAAAAGTTAAAATGTTTTTCCACAAATATAGTGAATTAAGCGTAAAAAGGCCTTTGTTAGTGATTCTATGTGTAGTTTTGCCAGGGGGAACTGAATAGATTGTGTATAAAACTAAAACTAGGGCAATTACAGCGAAAATTAAAACGAAGTTATTTGTTAATGCAGAGGCGGCAATAACAAACAATGCTGCTAACCCAACTAAAGCAAACCATCTTCTGCTTTTAGCGTTGAAAACTCTTTCTGGGGCCTTCCATTCATAAATTGTTTCCAGTTCCTTTTTTTCGTTTTCAATGATTTTTTGAAGCTGTTTTTGAATTTTTATCTCTTTATCGAGCAAATCTTCTTCGGTGTTTGGTTTTTGTTTGGTTTTTTGATCGTCCATTTATATTTCGTAATTATCTATATTGTAATTAGATGTCGGGGAGTTGGCAATAGATTAAAAAATCAGAAGCAAATATGCTATTATTCAGATATGGAAATTCCCCTAGCAGAAAAATTACGCCCCAAGTCTTTAGATGATTTTGTTGGTCAAAAACATATTGTTGGCAAAGGAAAGGCATTATCAAAGATGCTCGAGTCCGGAAATATCCTTTCAATGATCCTTTGGGGTCCTCCAGGAACTGGTAAAACCACTTTGGCAAAGCTGATAGCGAGTTATGCAAATGCCCACTTTATAACGTTGTCGGCCGTAAGTTCCGGCAAGGCTGACGTTATGAAGATAGTAAAGCAGGCTAAAGAATACGAACAGCTTATGCAACGCAAGACCATCCTTTTTATCGATGAAATCCATAGATTCAATAAAGCCCAGCAGGACGCCTTTTTGCCTTATGTAGAAGATGGTTCATTAATATTAATTGGCGCAACTACTGAAAACCCTTCCTTCTCAATTAATGCGCCGTTAATCTCGAGATGCAGAGTTTTTAAACTTGAAAACCTTGAAGAGGATGCAATTTCTGAAATCATCAAAAGAGCTGTAAAAGAATACCCTAAAGTAAAATTCACAGAAGATGCTTTGAAAATGGTAGTCCAATTTACGGGGGGAGATGCTCGTGCGACTATCAATGCAATCGAAATGGCCGCCTCGCTATCCAAGAACGTAAGTGTAAAGGTTATGGAGCAAGCACTTCAAAAGAAGTCGCTATATTATGATAAAAATGCAGATTCCCACTTTGACACAATCTCAGCGTTTATTAAGAGTATGCGTGGTGGAGAACCCGATGCCACGCTTCACTATTTGGCCAGAATGATTATGGCCGGTGAAGATCCGGTTTTTATTGCAAGAAGGATGGTGATTTTTGCGTCCGAAGATATTGGCAATGCCAGGGTTAATGCTTTAGTGCTAGCGACTTCCTGTCTTCAAGCGGTGAAGCTTATTGGAATGCCTGAATCCAAGTTGATTTTAGCCCAAACTGCTACATATTTGGCAACTTGCCCTAAATCTATTGCGGTAACTGAAGGCATATATTCGGCTTTAAAAGATTTGGAGGATTTGAAGCTTGATTCTATCCCTTTGCACTTGCGAAATGCACCTACCAAATTAATGAAGAATTTTGGCTACGGAAAGGGTCATATTAGATACCCTTGGCAGGTTGAAAAAGCGACGGGAAAGCCCGTCAAACAAGAGTATATGCCAGATAACCTAAAGGGTAAAAAGTATTACAAACAAGATTGGTAAAATTTTTGTAATATTTTGTAAAATTTTCCGTTGAATTTAGGGTTGGTTTTCATTGACAAGGAAATACACCTATGATATACCTTACCAACGAAAATTAAATATAGGGGGTAAAAGAGCCGATGTTATTTAATTCCGACAAAAATTTAAATTAGTATTTTTAATACGCACTAACCTAGCCGTGCGTTTTTTTGTTTAATTAAACTTCATTTTTACTAACTAAATATATGAGCCAGAAAAAAAACGAAAGAATAAATCTTGCTGCACAAGAATTCCCAAAGTTGCAGAATAATTTGATTGAAGCTCAGTTAATGTCTTACCAGGACTTCTTAGAAGGTGGTATTTTCGAGCTTTTTGATGAAGTTAACCCAATTTCAGACTACACCGGAGAATCATGGGAATTAAGATTCGAAGATGTTGAATGGGGACCAGAGAACATGTCAATGAGACAAGCTCAGAAGTTGAGCCTATCCTTTGATAAGCCACTATATATAAATGTAAAGTTAATCAATAAAAAGACTGGTGAAATTAAAAAAGAAAAGATCTTCGTAGCAGACATTCCAATGATGAGTACTAGAGCATCATTTGTTGTTAACGGAAACGAAAGAGTCGTCGTAATGCAAATCGTTAGAGCAGAAGGTGTCATATATTTAGAAAACAAAATCCCAGGCAGCAACATTACAACTTTTATGGTCAAATTAATGCCTTTAAGAGGTAAATGGTTTGATTTTGAAGTAAACAAAAATGGAGTAATGTTAACCAAATTACTCGATAAAAGACCAAAAATCTTTTTAACTACATTATTAAGAGCATTAGGATATAGTTCTGATGCCGAAATCCACAGATTATTAGATGATGTCGATAAAGGTCCAACTAGTTTTGTTGATAGAACTTTAGCAAAAGATCCTACAACAAACCAGGAAGAAGCTTTAATCGAAATATTCAAAAAACTTAGACCAGAAGACTCAATCAACTTAGAAAACGCAAAAGACTTTATCGAAAAATTATTCTTCGACAAACGAAGATTCTACTTAGGTAAAGTCGGCCGATATCAAATGAATAAGAAGTTTGATATTGATGCGGAAATTACTCCTGATGATTATCTACTTAAACCAAAAGATTTAGTAAATATTGTAAAGGCATTAATTCAATTAAACCAAAAAACTATTCCTGTCGATGATATCGATAGTTTAGCAAATAGAAGAATTAGAGGCGTTGGTGAATTAGTCGCAGAAAAATTGAGAGTCGGTATTTTGAGAATGGAAAAGAACATTCGAGATAGAATGTCCACATACTCAACCGAAGACTTAGTAGTCCCTTCCGTTATTGTTAATACTAAACCAATTATTGCTTCAATCAATCAATTCTTTGGAAGTTCCGCAGTTTCTAGATATATGGATCAAGAAAATATCCTATCAGAACTCGAAACCAAACGAAGAATCACAGCAGGAGGTCCAAAAGGCTTAACAAAAGAAAGAGCAACCTTCTCAGTTAGAGACGTACATAGTTCTCATTATGGAAAACTTTGTCCTGTTGCTACACCAGAAGGTCCATCAATCGGTATTGTTTCGCATATGGCAATTTATGCTCGAATCAATAGTTATGGCTTTTTAGAAACTCCATATTTTAGAGTTTTAAGTAATGTTAAATTAAAAGAAGTAGCTCCCAAATTATTATTAGGGAAAATAGTTAGAGAAGATATTGCAGATGAAAAAGGTAAAGTCTTAGTCAAAGCAGGAGCAGTTTTATCAAAAGATCATTTGGATAAAATTGAAAAAGCAAAAATCGAGACAATCAAAATCAAACCATTTGTTACAGATGAAATCGATTATTTACAAGCCGACAACGAATTACAGTACAAAATTGGTCCAGCTGCAGTAGGTATCGATAAAGATGGCTACATCCCAGAAGGTACATTCTTTGTTAGATTCAATGGTGGATTTAATAGAGTCCCACATACAGAAATCGATTTTATTGATATCAACCCAGGTCAAATCGCCGGTTTAGGTTTATCATTGGTACCTTTCAGTTTCAATGATGATCCTACTAGAACACTTATGGCTTCTAATATGCAGAGGCAAGCTGTTCCACTTATTAATCCTAAAGCCCCTATTGTAGCAACTGGAGCAGAAGAATTAATCGGTAAATCCAGCGGTAGAGTTGTACTTGCAGAAAAAGATGGAGAAGTAATTGAGAGTGATGCATTACACGTAACAGTAAAATATTCGGACAAAACAAAAACTACTTATGAGTTAGAAAAGTTTGTAAAAACAAACCAGAACACATCATTCACTCAAATTCCAAGAGTAATGGTCGGTGAAAAATTTGAAAAGGGTGATGTTTTAGTTGATGGACCCTCAATGGATCATGGTGAATTAGCATTGGGTAGAAACCTAAATGCTGCATACATGACTTACGAAGGATCAAATTACGAAGACTCAATCATTTTGTCCGAAAAAATCGTACAAGATGACATCCTTACATCAATTCATGTTAAAGAATATGTACAAGATATTAGAGAAACTAAACTTGGTGATGAATTAATCACGAGAGATATCCCAAATATTGGAGAATACTTACTAAGAAACTTAGACGAAGACGGTATTGTTAGAATCGGCGCAAGTGTTGATGCACAAGATATCCTTGTTGGTATCATTGCACCAAAGGGAGAATCCGAGCTAACCGCCGAAGAAAAGCTTTTAAGAGCAATCTTTGGAGAATATGCAAGAGATGTTAGAGATAACTCACTCAGAATGCCACATGGAGACAAAGGTATTGTTACCGCTGTCCAAATGCTTGATAAGGCAAAGGGTGATAAATTAAATCCAGGTGTTTTAAAACAGGTAAAAGTTTGGGTAGCATCTACACATAAGATTTCAGTTGGCGACAAGTTGACCGGAGTCCATGGAGATAAGGGTGTAATTTCAAGAATAGTGCCTGTTGAGGATATGCCTTATCTAGAAGATGGTACACCAATCGATATAATCCTATCCCCAATGTTTGTAAAACGTATGAACCTTGGTCAGATTAGAGAAATGGAAACTGCTGCCTTAGCTTCAAAACTAGGCATTAGAGTAGTTGTTCCACCTTTTACAGAACTAAGTTTTGACAAATTAAATAAACTAGCTAAAGAAAAGGGTGTCTCACTAAACCAAAAAGTTACACTATATGATGGAAAGACTGGTAAAGCTTTTGAAAAACCAATTCTAGTTGGTCCTAGATATATCTTGAAGTTGAACCACTTGTCATCCGATAAGATTCACGCAAGATCAACAGGATCATACACTTTGGTTACACAACAACCATTAGGAGGTAAAGCTCAATTTGGAGGTCAGAGATTTGGAGAAATGGAAGTATGGGCACTAGAAGCACATGCTGCAGTCCATAACTTACAAGAATTGCTAACAATTAAATCAGATGATGTCGTTGGAAGAGCTGCTGCATACAAATCAATAATTCAGGGTACTCCAATTGAAGCCCCAAACATTCCTGAATCATTTAAGGTTTTAACATCTGAACTTAGAGCTTTGGGCTTGAGTTTAGATATGATCGAACCTGATCAAGACGATGTCGACGAAGCAGAAATTGTCGAAGGTGTGCTTGATGTCAACGATCAAATTGTTGAATAAGTAATTTATTAACCATTTATTAATTAATACTTATGATTAAAGATTTTAAAGCTCTAAGGTTAAGTATAGCTTCACCAGAACAAATCCTGAACTGGAGTTTTGGAGAAGTTAGAAAAGCTGAAACCATTAACTACAGGACACATAGACCTGAAGTAGATGGCTTAATGGACGAAAAGATTTTCGGTCCTACCAAAAACTTTGAATGTTATTGCGGAAAATACAAAAAGATCCGATATAAAGGAATTATCTGCGACAAGTGCGGTGTTGAAGTCACCCACAAAAGAGTTCGTAGAGAAAGAATGGGCCATATTAAATTGGCTTCTCCTGTTACCCATGTATGGTTTGCACATGGAGTTCCAAACAAACTCGCAATCATCCTTGGAATAACTCAGAAAAAGTTGGAAACAGTTATCTACTTCGCAAGATATTTAGTGACTGAATTCAATGCCGAAAGAAAAGTTGAAGTTATTGATATTATTAAAGAACGCAAAGAGGCCGACATTAAAGCTAGTGTTGATGAATTGAATGAAAAGCTTAAAGAAACCGAAAACTCTTTTGCAGAAGTCATTGCCACAGCTAAAAAAGATGAAGAAGATAAAAAGAAGTTGAACTTCAAACTAGATAAAATCAATAACGATTTAAGAAAAGAATTAGCAAAAGTTAAATCGGTTTACTCACAAAAAGAAACCAACCTAATTAACAAATACAAGGATATTTTAGAGTTAGTCGAACAAATCGAAGAATGCGCAACACTTTCAGAAGATGATATGGCTCTTTTGAGAGATTTTGATGCAGTATTCTTTACTGCAGAAATGGGCGCAGAAGCTATTCAAAAAGTTTTAGAAAAGATCGATATCAAAACAGAATTAGAGCAAATCGATAAAGACTTGCTCGAAACCAGATCTATTCCAAAGAAAAGAAAACTTATTCAAAGACTTAGAGTATTAGAAGGAATGTTAAAGGCAGGTATTTTGCCTTCCTGGATAGTTGTTGAAAATTTACCAGTTATCCCACCAGATTTAAGACCTATTATTCAATTACCAGGCGGAAGATTTGCAACAAGCGATCTTAATGACCTTTACAGAAGAGTAATTAACAGAAACAATCGTTTAAAAAGATTGATGACTCTCGGAGCACCTGAAATCATTTTAAGAAATGAAAAAAGAATGCTTCAAGAATCTGTTGATGCACTAGTAGATAACGATCACAGACCAGGGAATCCTGTTTTGAACTCAAGAGGTTTACCATACAAATCTTTATCAGATATGTTAAGAGGTAAACAGGGTCGATTTAGACAGAACTTACTCGGTAAACGTGTCGATTATTCAGGTAGATCGGTAATTGTATCTGGTCCAGAATTAAAGATCAGTCAGTGCGGTCTTCCAAAGACTATGGCTCTTGAACTATTCAAACCATTTGTTTTAAGACAAATCATCGTAGAAGGATTAGCACCAAACATTAAAAGTGCAAAATTATTCTTTGAATCAAAAGCACCAGAAGTATGGGATTTACTTGAAAAAGTTATCCAAGGTAGACCGGTTCTATTAAATAGAGCTCCTACATTGCACAAACAAGGTATCCAAGCTTTCTTCCCAACATTGATCGAAGGAAACGCAATCAGATTGCATCCTATGGTTTGTAGAGGTTTCAATGCTGACTTTGATGGAGATCAAATGGCAGTTCACGTACCTCTATCAACTGCTGCAATCGAAGAAGCAATTGAAAAGATGTTTGCTAAATCAAACATCCTATTAAACGCAGACGGAAACCCAGTTATCAATGTTGAAAAAGATATGGCATTAGGAATTTTCCACTTAACAGGTATGGAAGAAGTCGAAAAGCCAAGATTCTTTGGAAGCATTGATGAAGCCATTGGTAGAAATCAAAATGATGAAGTCACATTAAGAGAACAGATTAAAGTTATTGTTGATGGTAAATTAACAGATACTTCAATTGGTAGACTTATTTTTAATAGAAATCTACCAGTCGAGGCTCAAAAGGCTTTTGGGTATTTGAACAAATCATACAATAAAGGTGAAATTGCTAAATTATCTAGCGCAATCTTCAATAAATTAGGAGCAGATGCAACAATCGAATTCTTAAACAATATTGAAGCGCTTGGATTCAAATATGCAACAGAATCAGCTTTAACAGTAGGTATGGATGACTTTATGGTCAGTCCTAACAAGAATAAATTCTTAGAAGAGATTGATAAAAAAGAAGATCAACTAACCAATGATTACTACAATGGTTTAGTTACCGAAGAAGAAAGAAAGAGATTGTTTGAAAAGATTTGGATGGATACTATTGAAAAGATTGCTAAAGACAACTGGGAAAATTATTTATCAAAACCAGATAATAACCTAGTAAAATTACAGCAATCAGGAGCAATCCCAGTAGAAAACCCATTAAGACAAATCTCCGGAGTTAGAGGTTTGATCCTTGACCCATCTGGACATATTGTACAATTGCCACTTCGATCCAACTACAAAGAAGGATTGTCAGCACTTGAATACTTTGTCGCAGCTAGAGGTACAAGAAAGGGTTTAGCTGATACAGCACTTAAAACTGCAGAATCAGGCTACTTAACTAGAAGACTTTGCGATGTTGCACAAGACTTGATCACAAAAGAAGAGGATTGCGGAACAAAAGATGGTGTTGTAATTTACAAATCACAAAGCAGAAGAATCAGCTTTGCAGAAAGATTGGTTGGAAGAGTTATTGCCGATAAAGTTGTTGATCCAAAAACTGGAGAAATAATTGTTAAAGCGCAAGAAACTATTACACCCGAAATCGCAAAACAAATCGAAGACGCAGGAGTTGAATCAGCAAAAATCAGATCAGTTTTAACCTGCCAATTAAACTATGGAGTATGTCAAAAGTGTTATGGATACAGTCTTTCAACTAAGAAATTGGTTGATAAGGGTACTGCAGTCGGTATTATCGCTGCACAATCCATGGGTGAAGCTGCAACACAGCTTACGCTAAACACCAAGCATCTTTCAGGTAGAGCTGGAACTGATATTACTCAAGGTTTACCTAGAGTCGAAGAATTATTCGAAGCTAGAACTCCAAAATCAAAGGCAATTATTGCCGGAATTGATGGCGAAGTTTCATTAACCAAAGATGATGCCGGTCAAATTGTCGGAATCAAATTATTGAACAAAGAATTAGTTACAAAGAGATTCACACTAGAACCAAAAGATGTTACAAAGATTCAAAAAACCAAGACCTTAAAGGCTGGAGATGTTATCTTCACCAAAGCAAACGGAGACAACGTAACAGCAGTCGGAGCCGGTAAAGCAGTACGCGAAGGCGATGACTTAGTCGTTACTATGGAAAAGGTTTTTGAAGAAGATTACGAGATTACTGAAAAAGATGCTCTTCTAGTTGAAGATCATGCAAGCGTAATCAAAGGAACAAAGTTGACCGATGGTTCTATTGATCCAAAGGAATTGATGGATAAAACAGATATACTTTCTTCACAAAGATACTTAATTGATAATATCCAAGAAACATACGGTATTCAGGGTATTGCAATTGATGACAAACACGTTGAATGTATTGTTAGACAAATGTCTAGATTCTGTAAAGTAAGCGAGCCTGGAGATTCTCAATACTTGCCTGGTAACTTTATCGACAGAAACATGATCGATGAAGAAAACAAGCTATTAAAAGAGAAAGATCTAAGGCCAGCCAAATACGATAGACAATTGGTCGGAATCACTATGGCCGCAATTAAGACAGAAAGTTTCTTATCTGCTTCTTCATTTGAACAACAGGTAAGAGTTTTGAGTGATGCAGCCATAACCGGAAAGTTGGATGAATTGAGAGGATTGAAAGAAAATGTTATAATCGGTAGGACCGTTCCACTAGGGAGCGAAGTTCGTTAGTTTATTTAAAGCCTTAAATGCTGGATCTTTCACTCACGAGGATGGATCAAAGGCTTATTTGAAAATTATTTAAGTAAAAGTTTAAAAAAAATGCCAAGAATATCACAATTAGTCAAAAAGACAAGATCACCTAAAAAGGGTACTGTCTTTTACAAAGGACTAGAATTTAATGAAATAGTAAAATACAAACAGTTGCAATTTAACTACAACAGTTTGCAAAATAAATTTACTAGAGCAAATAATCCTTTTAGAAGAGGTGTTTGTTTAGCAGTTTATACAAGAACTCCTAAAAAACCAAACTCTGCACTTCGAAAGGTTGCAAAAGTACGTTTATCAAATAAGCAGGAGATCATTGCCTATATCCCAGGAGAAGGCCATAATCTTCAAGAGCACTCTGTCGTTCTCGTGAAGGCCGGAAGAACACCTGATCTTCCAGGTGTAAAATATGAGGTTGTTAGAGGTATCTATGATACTGCTGGAGTCGATAAAAGAAGACAAGGAAGATCAAGATACGGTACTAAGAGGCCTAAAAAGACAGCAAATAATTAATTTTGAATAAAAGAACGTAACATGAGAGGTCATCAAGCCAAAATCAAAAAATTACAACCGGATTCCAAATTCAATAGTCCTGTTGTAAACCAATTCATCAATTATTTAATGATTGATGGAAAAAAGACAATCGCAGAAAAAATTGTTTATACTGCAATGTCAAAACTTGCCGAAAAAACTAAATTAGGCGAGCTAGAAGCTTTTAATAAGGCCCTAGACAATATTAAACCAAAGATCGAACTTAGATCAAGACGAGTTGGTGGTGCAAACTATCAGGTCCCAGTCCCAGTAACTGAAGGCCGACAGCTTTCATTAGCAATGAGATGGATTCTCAAGGCTGCAAAAGAGAGTCGTGGTGGTAAAGATTCAATCGAAAGTCTTACAAACCAATTATTCAGCGCTTTCAACAAAGAAGGTTCTGCATACAAAAAGAGAGAAGAAGTTCATAAAATGGCCGAAGCTAATAAAGCTTTCAGTCATTTGAACTGGTAATCTTTTTTAAAGATACAAAAAATAACCCCTCCTTTTTCAAGGAGGGTTTTTTTATACTTAATGTGTTTTTAAAGTAGCTTTGAAGTTTCTGCTTTTAACGCTTCAACAGATGAAGCTAGCAATTCCTTTTTTATAATAAAGATATAGTCTGCATTTGGGGCTTTGCCCTTGTCCAGGATGTTTAGACGAATGGCTTCGCTAAGTATTCTGCGGGCATGGTTTCTTTGTACGGCTCCGCCAACTTTTTTACTGGAGATAAAACCAATGTGAGGGTCTGATAAGTCTAGTTTGGATGTGTTTTCACCCGTGTCTTTAACAGTTGAGTGTTTTAAGCGATAGACAACAAAATATGGAGAAAAAAACTTTTCTCCATATTTAAAAATTCTTTCAAAATTAGCTGTTCCTTTAAGTCTATTTTTTTTGGAAAGCATTTATTTTAATCTTTTAAAGCGTTTGGCTTTGTCTTGTCTTACTTCGTCAGAAACGGTAAGTTCATGTCTGCCTTTGCTTCTTCTATTTTTTAAAACATTTTGTCCGCCGGGTGTAGCACTTCTGGACATGAATCCATGCGTGTTAAGCCTCTTTGTTTTATGCGGTTGATATGTTCTTCTAGTTTTAGCCATAACTTTAATAATCTAAATAGCACACTGTATTTTAACATAAACTTGTTTTTTAAGGAACTTAAATATACAGTAAATTTATATTATTTAAACAAAATGTTTGTAATTCTAGATATAGGTGGCACCAACAGTAGAATTGGGGTTTTTGAAACATTAAAATCTAATCAGCCCAAACTTGTTAAGTA
>CAZLRZ010000003.1:0-37003 GCA_964562165.1 uncultured Candidatus Saccharibacteria bacterium | reverse complement strand
GTAGAATTGGGGTTTTTGAAACATTAAAATCTAATCAGCCCAAACTTGTTAAGTATGCAAAATCTAACCTTGATGAGATTAAAAACGAAATTGCAAAAATCACCAAGGGTGAAAAGATTGAGGCTATTGCTATTGCCATAGCAGGATCTCTAGATATTGAAAAGGGCATGTTAATCAACTCGGTAAATTTACCTCTTTGGGAAAACATTAATTTGGTAGATCTGTTTACAAAGGAATTTAAATGTCCGGTATTCATTCAAAACGATACTTACGTTGCTGCCTTAGGAGAGTCCTTGGCCGTTTCAACGGAAGAAGATTTTTGGTATGTAAACTGGGGTAGCGGAATAGGTGGGGCTTTAATAAGAACCGTTGATGAAAAGCGGATAGCTTTTGCTTCTGAAATCGGGCACCATTCACTCGGCAGCAATTATCCAAAATGTAGATGTGGCCAGATAGGCTGCTGGGATTCTCTTGCTAGTGGAAAGGCCTTGATTGAAAGGTTTAATACACATCCATCGAATCTGATACTTTCGGAG
This sequence comes from uncultured Candidatus Saccharibacteria bacterium, assembly GCA_964562165.1. Taxonomy (GTDB): domain Bacteria; phylum Patescibacteriota; class Dojkabacteria; order B142; family OLB20; genus JAKQLP01. The sequence continues at coordinate 36,467 of CAZLRZ010000003.1, read as the reverse complement.
TGGAAAAGCGTTATCCCCTTTATGGTTCAAGGGTTGATAAGTATTTTAAGCATTAATCCTGTTGATGTAGTGGTGATGGGCGGGGGTGTATCCATAAATCAACCCGAGATAATCGACTTGATATCAAAAAAAGTTAATGACGCTTTAAAGATAGTTAAGCCACCAAAATTTAAAATTGCAAAATTCAAGGACTTGTCGGCCATTTTTGGTGGCTTAGAATTAATTAAAACTAAACTGTAGTTTGCTCATTCCAAGGCTTTCGTTGCTTAAAAGGGAAACTTGTGGAATAATTAAAATATATATTATTTTCTATTATTATGACGATCACCATCGACGATTTTGTTAAATTGATTTTAGTTTTATCCATTGCTTTTAGTCTTGTCGGCTTATCTGTCCAAATGATGAGAATACTTGGCGGTCTTGTTGATACGGTCAAAGAATCAAATTTCATTTTGCATCTTGTTAGCGAGGTTATGGAGAAATTTACCGGAGATTATGACTATATTATTGAACAGGTGAAATCAATACTAGAATCCATTAGTGGCTTTACAAGAGGAGTTTTTGTACCATTAACCAAGATCCTTGGATTTGTAAAAAACATCCCTGGTATGGGTTCTAAGGGCAAGTCCGATAAAGAATAAAAGTTTTAATATTTATATTATTTTTTAAATCTAAATTATGGAAAACAAGGACGGAACAATTTACTTTTTAGCAGGTCTTCTACTTGGAGGTTTAGTTGGCGCAGGTGTTGGAATGCTAGTAGCTCCAGAAAGTGGCGAAAAAACCATTGAGAAATTAAAAAAGGGTGGAGAAAAAGTTATCAAACATTCACTAGACGCTGTTGATGATTTCCAAAAGAAAGAAGTTATGCCTCAAATAAAGAAAATATCAAAAGAGGTAGAACCAAAAATAAAAGAAATCACCAGTAGATTTCAACCTCAACCAGAGAAAAAACTGAATCGTTAAAAGAAAATATTTAAATTTATAGGTTTATAATACTATGGCTTTAGCATTAACTGATGCGACTTTTCAAAAAGAAATCGCAGAATTCAAAGGAGTTGCCCTTGTTGATTTTTGGGCTACTTGGTGTGGTCCTTGCAGAATACAAGGTCCAATCGTAGATGTAATTGCTACAAAATTTGCAAATAATAAAGACGTAAAAATCGGCAAACTTGACGTTGACGAAAACGGACAAACGGCGATGGCATTCCATGTAATGAGCATCCCCACAATGGTTATCTTCAAAGATGGTCAAGTTCAAGAGACTATTGTCGGACTTCGATCCGAACAAGATCTCGTGGATAAGCTCAACTATTACATAAATAGTTGATTATATCGCCATTATTTATTATAATAATAACGTCTTTAAATTTATAAAGACGGACTTATACTTTGGCTTGCAGTGAAATTCTCAAGCGAATGTATTTAGTTTATTTATTAAAAGAAAAACAATGGCTCTTACCAAAGAAGTAAAGCAAAAAATAGTTGAGAAGTTTAGAACTAGCGAAACCGATACAGGTTCTCCACAAGTTCAAATCTCTCTATTAACTCATCAAATCAACGAATTATCCGAACATTTGAAGACTCATAAAAAAGATAAACACTCTAGAAGAGGTCTACTTGGCATGGTCGGCAAAAGATCTCGATTAATGAAATACTTACTAGAATCATCTGGTGAGGATGAAGTGAAGAAGTTAAAGAGAGAACTAAAATTAGGATAATTTAGTAATTTCAATACAAACATTCCCAGTTCTTGTGTAAAATAAGAATTACTTATATAAGTTCTTTATGGGCTGGAATCTTTTTACCCGCAGAAAACAAAAAGAAGTCGATTTCAACAAACTCAAGTTTGAGCCTAAGGTTCTTTATAAACCCAAAACTATTTCCAATGGATTTCGTCTTGTAGGTAGATCCTCAAAGTTTTCTATGAAGAAGATACTCTTTGGTATGTTTTTTATAGCGTTAATAGTTGGTATTGTGACTTTGATTTATCAGTTTGTTCGTTATCCCTACTTCCTAATCAAAAACTTTCAGATTATCGGGAATCAAAACATCACCGATAATGAAATAATTGATAGCCTCTATAGGTTTAATGGCCTGCATATATATTTAGCGAATAATGAAGCGATTGAAGGCCAAATTTTAAAGTCTTTCCCAATCGTAGATGGTGTTGATGTTGATAAAATTTGGCCAAATAAGCTTTTTATCAAAATCTCCGAAAGAGAGCCAAAGGCCATACTAATTAATATGAACGGATCGTATTTAATTGATGAAGAAGGTCGAGTTTTGCAAATAATCACAAAAGACGAGGTCGAATTTTCTAATAATAAAATCATTATTGCTAGGGGGTATGGTGATGTGGAAGACCCGTTAGTTAAAACCACTTTGGAAAATGAATTTATTGTTAAAATGGGACTTGCTGATAAACCTATTGAAGAACAGAAAAAAGCTGTGGCGGAGCAATTTGTTTTTGATTTAATAAATATTAAAGAAAAAGAAAGGGTATTGGCTTCGCTTCAGGATCTATATATGTCTGAGGCCAAAGGGTATTGGAGGTTAAATGAAAGCATGGCGGATTTATCAAAATTTACCGCTTTTCCTAAAATCAAGATCTTAAATAATGAAAAATACGAGGAGAATCAAGAAGTTGATATCGATAGATTGGATCTAACTCTTGAGGGTTCAAGCTTTTTATTAAAAAGAAATATTCCAATCGAAGAAATTTATTGGGAGGGAGAATTACTCGTTAGGTTTGAGTCAAATAATGGCAAATTCATAATATTCGGGTTAAATAGAAAATCCTCGCTTCAGTTTGAGGATTTACTGATTGTATTCGCCGATCTTGCAAAAAGGGGGAAAGACTATAAGCTGATTGATGTTTCGGCTACAAAGGTCCTGGTTGTCCAATAAAAATCTTTTTTATTAATTTGAATCATAGTCAGATTTGTTTTAGAATACTGTATAGATATTTAATAAAGGTATGCCAAACAGAATAATTTCAGCGATAGACATCGGATCAACAAAAATAGCTACTGTAATTGCCAGTATTAATGAATCTGAATCCCCAACCGTAATTGGTGTTGCTACATTCCCAAGTAAGGGGATGAAAAAGGGTGTTGTTGTAAATATTGATGAGGCGATTACTGCAATCGCAGGTTCCTTGGAAGCTGCAGAACGTATGGCGGGCTTAACTTCTCCATCTGTATATATTTCAATTAATGGAAAACATATAACAAGCACAAATAATAAAGGTGTTGTTGCTGTTGCCGATGTTGAAATTAAATCCGAAGATATTTTAAGAGCCATCGAAAGTGCAAGAACAATTTCAATCCCTCCTTCAAGAGAGATTATTCATGTTATTCCTAAAGAATTTATTGTAGATGCTCAAGGAGATATTAAAGATCCTATCGGAATGACTGGTACTAGATTAGAAGTTAATACGCATATTATTTCGGCCACAAGTTCTGCTTTACACAATTTAATGAAATGCGTTACTGCAATTGGCTTAAAGATTGATGATGTTGTTTTTGGCGGTTGGGCTTCAAGCACAAGCGTGCTTACAGCTACCGAAAAAGAACTCGGCGTAATGCTTTTAGACATTGGTGGCGGAACAACGACTATTAACACTTTTGAAGAAGATGCTATTACACATAGTTCATCAGTTCCACTAGGTGGAGCAAATATAACTTCAGATTTAGCAATTGGTTTAAGAGTCTCTTTAGAAGATGCAGAAAAAATAAAAATAAATGCGGAAGAATTAATGAGAATGGGTTCCGGTAAGCAAAACGTTAACGAAATGACTAAAAAGAGAGAAAAGATTTTAGCTAAATATAGCGAAAAAGATGCCGATCTAGAAGAAATCGAAGATCAAGAAGATAAAGAGAACAAAAGAGTAAAAGATATAATTGATGTTTCGAGTCTCGAAATTAATGGAGTAAAGACAATTTCAAGAAAAATGTTTGATGAAATTATTGAAGCCAGATTAAGTGAAATCTTCGATATGGTAATAAGACAAGTCGAAGAATCTGGAAATAATTCAAAATTACCTGCCGGAGTAGTAATTACCGGAGGTACTGCAATGATCCCCGGCATTACAAATATTGCCAAAAAAGTATTTGGTGTCCCTGCCCGTGTTGGTACAGCAAAAGGCTTGACTGGTCTAGTAGATGAAATCTCTGGCCCAGCTTATTCTGTTGTTCAAGGCCTAATCCAGTATGCGGCAGCAAACGAAGGCTATCGTGGCTCAAGAAAAGCAACGACCTCAAAAGCCCCAACTGGTGATGGTGTATTCGATAAAATCAAAGGATTTTTCAAGAATCTAATGCCTTAACCTTGAATTTGCACGTGTAATAAACTAAACTATACACATTACTGCAATTGCTTCTTTAGTAGGTTAAGTTTTCTATTAATATTTTAATAACAAAAAAATGCTAGTTAAATCTCAACCATCAAATCTTGCCAAAATTAAAGTAATCGGAGTCGGAGGCGCAGGCGGAAACGCAATCAATAATATGATCAGGAACTATGATATTGAAGGGGTTGAATTTATAGCTGTTAATACAGATGCCCAGGCTCTTGCAACAAGTAGCGCAGAAGTTAAGCTTCAAATTGGTGCGGAAATTACTAGGGGCCTAGGTAGTGGAGGCAATCCAGCAATCGGTAAAAAGGCAGCGGAAGAAAGTGTTGATATGATTCACGAAAACTTAGCCGGAGCCGATATGGTTTTCATTACTGCAGGTATGGGTGGAGGAACGGGCACTGGTGCTTCGCCAATAATTGCCGGAATTGCAAAAAACCTTGGAGCTTTAACTATTGCTATTGTTGAAAAGCCATTCGTATTTGAAGGAAAAAGAAGAATGGGCACAGCACTTGAAGGTATTTCAGAAATCAAAGATAAGGTTGATACTCTTATTGTTATTCCAAATCAAAAACTGTTAGATATGGGAGAAAAGAACCTTCCATTTCTAGATGCTTTAAAGAAGGTTGATGATGTTTTAGCTCAAGCTGTAAAAAGTATTTCACAATTAATTAATCATACAGGTTTAATAAATCTTGATTTTGCAGATATTAAATCAATAATGTCGAATGCCGGTACATCATTAATGGGTATTGGCGAAGCCGAGGGAGCTAATAAAGCGATCGAGGCAACAAGAATGGCAATTCATAGCCCTTTATTGGAATTTTCAATTAAAGGTGCCAAGGGTGTCGTTTTTAACATAATTGGTGGAAAAGAAATGGGAATTAGCGAAGTTTCGCAAGCTGCTCAAGTAATTCAAGAAGAAGTGCATGAAGATTGTAATATTGTTTTTGGAGCAAATATTGACCCCGAAATGAATGATGCTATTCGTGTAACCGTAATAGCTACGGGCTTTGATCCAGATCAGAAAATAGAACAAAACACTCCACGCCCAATTGATAATAATATTTATCAACCAAGAGTAAATCAGTCAGTTCAAAATTCATATATTCCTCAACAACAACCTCGTACAGTTTATGAAGAAGTAAAACCTGTTCCTACACAGGCTGTTATTGATGAAGAATCTAAAAAATCAGCTCCTGTAAAAAAGAAGTTAGATCTAGATGATGATTTGGATTTCGATGATGATGACTTGGACACAACTCCAGCCTTTCTAAGAAGAAAAAAGAATTATTAAATCGGATTAGCAATTGCTACAAATCTCTGAGCGCTGTTCCCATTAGGAAAACACGTAAACAAGGTTAAAGTCCTTTTATTTGTTGTGCCTGTAATAATTTCGGTCGCATTAGGGTCAACGATTTTGCTTTTAGTCACTCTAAACTTGTAAGAAATTCCATTCATCTTAATTTCAATGATGTCGCCAATTTTGATTTTGTTTAATCTAGAGAAGGCTCCAGCTACATCTTTGGTCCTTTCGTAATAATCACCCGAAGAACTGTGTCCATAGATAACTATGTTGTTATTTATAGGTGAAAAAGGTAGTCCAGTGCCCTTAAAATGCGCCAAACCACTCATCAGGGAAGATTGGTAGTTCTTTTCGTCACCGCTATCTACATTGCCCGTAACGGGTAAATTATTAAGATCAAGTGAAGGAATACTTAATGAAAATCTGCCTCTATATTTTGCGCTATCGGGGTCGCTAAGTAATATGTTTTTAGTTTCGGCTTGCTTTGAAATGCTTTTAAAATAATCACTACCGGGGTTTGATAAATATTTTTCTCTTGAAATATATTCACCCTCTACTAAAGCCAGTGATTCTGTATTATATCCGCCAAAGTGAAGTTTGAGTTGTTGTTCAACTTCGGGCCATACCTGTTTAAAAATTATGTTTATTCCAAATAGAATCATAATTAAAGGAATCAAAAAACCTGCCACCTTGGATTTCACCATTAAGGTTACGACGTCATGTTTAAAAGAAGACAAAACTTCACCTAAAGTTATAGGATCCTTTTTTTGTGGAGTTATTTTTATATAATCCTGAGGTTCTTCTTTAGGTTCTATTTCAGACTTTTTATAACTAAAAATGGCCATAGAGTGTAATATATATAAGATTTAACGTTATATGTATTTAAATTGATATAATATTGTGTTATATTTACAACGATTTTACAAGTGTGACCTTTAATTGAAAGGCTCACCTTAACGAGGCAAATGGTACCCTCGTAAAACATAAGCCTGACAATATTTTTCCATTTTATTAAATTTCATTAAAATTATGTCGTCATTAGATCCTAAACAAAAAAAGTTAGTAAATGAGATAGTTGAGCTCGGGAAAAAACAAGGATATTTATCTCAGGATAATGTTTTAGAGTTTTTCCCAGAAATCGAGGAAGATATGAACTTTCTTGAATATTTGATTAATATTCTTCAAGAACATGAAATTGAAATTATTGAACCTGTAGAGGAAGTTGAAGAAATTGTGCCTGTTGTTCCTGCAAGTGGAAAAGGCATGACTTTTGAACAAAAAATCAGCATTTTAAGAAAAATCAGGTCGCATGTTTCTACTGACCCTATCCGCGCTTATTTACACGAAATCGGTAGAATTCCTTTGTTAACTGCTGAAGAAGAAGTTATTTTAGCAAAAAATATTGAAGCCGGAGATAAAGAATCCAGAGAACTTTTAACAACTGCCAACTTGAGGTTGGTTGTTTCTATTGCAAAAAAATACGCAAAAAGAGGATTAGATCTTTTGGATTTAATTCAAGAAGGTAATATCGGTTTGATGAGAGCTGTAGAAAAGTTTGAATATCGAAAGGGCTTTAAGTTTTCGACCTATGCCACTTGGTGGATCAGACAGGCAATAACTAGAGCAATTGCCGACCAGGCAAGAACAATTCGTGTTCCTGTCCACATGATCGAAACTATAAATAAATTAAGTAAAGTTTCTAGCCAATTAGCTTCAAAATTAGGTAGAAGACCAAAAATTAGTGAAATTGCGAAAGAAATGGGAATAGATTCTGATAAAGTTAACGAAATCATAAGAATAGCTCAAAGACCAGCGTCATTAGAAGCTCCAATCGGAGAAGAAAAAGATAGCAAACTGAGTGATATTATTCCTGATGAATATTCGGCTTCACCTAGCGAAATCGCTACTTGGGCTTCACTAAAAAAACAAATCGACGAAATTTTGAGTGGCTTAACAGATAGAGAAAGAAAAGTCCTAGAATTAAGATTTGGTCTAAAAGATGGTGTATCAAGAACTTTAGAAGAAGTCGGACACGAATTTAAAGTTACAAGAGAACGTATTAGACAAATTGAAGCAAAAGCATTAAAAAGGCTTAAAAACGACGAAATAGCCCAAGCTTTGATGGATTATCTTAAATAAAAGAAATATTCTTCATAAATCGCTATAATGATTTTATGAAAAAAATATTTTCAATATTTTCTTGCCTTCTAATAATCTTTTTATTCTCAATTAGAGAAGCTAAAGCTGTTGAATGGACAAGCCTTCAGGAAACCTTTATCGGGAATCCTTTGGGGTCTGTTCTAAGTGGTGAGAATGCAGGGAACCAAAACTCTTTCTTTGTAAATTTTAATCTAAGTAAACTAACTGAAGGCGAGTCTTCAATAGACAAAGCCAGCTTGTCATTTTATGTTGGGAACCCAATTTCGAGTGATCTTCAAATTAAAAATGTTTTTACCAATGAGGTTTTGGGTACTTCCACCTTAAACACAGTAGGGGTTGTTTATCTAAAAGATTATGAAGCTTTGATCAAGAACTGGATAGAACACCCGGAAGAAAACCAGGGTTTGATTTTTACTTCAAATAACTTGTCGGCTTCATCAAGGGTAAATATTTCAGCAATAACTATTACAGTTTCGTATAAAATTATTGATAAAATTCCACCTCAAATACTTTCACAAAGGGTAATAAGGGGGGCTTCAAACGATAATTACTTTATTGAACTTGAAACTAACGAGCCAACAAAGGTCGAATTAAATTATGGAAAAACCTCACAATATGGCGAGCATAGAGCAATAAATACGGATAACACTTTTCATAAATTTGATTTGTATTTTTTGGAGGTCGGATATAGCTATCACTATCAAATGGTCATAAAAGATCTTGCAGGCAATGTTTTGAAGACCCCTGATTCCAGCTTTATCACAGGAATAAACTTATTAAATCCAATCAACCAAGTTTTAGTAGAAGAATCAAAATTACATCCTCCAACGGGAGTTTCTGTTGAAACAAGTACTTCAGAAACAAAGAAGGGCTTAATAATTTCCTTCTTGCCTTCAGAAAGTGAGAATGTCGGGGGATATGTAGTTTTTAGAAGATCTTTTTCGGATGATGATTTCATAGAAATTGCCCAACTTGATAGGAATACTCAGTTTTATTTTGATTCAAATATTGAGGCCGGAGTTACATATTATTACAAGGTGAGAACTATGGCTGGAAATGAGGTCTCAGATTCTTCTAAAGAGGTTAGTTTTGTTGTCCCTAAAGATTTTAATTTAAAAACGGATGTTGTATGGAATGATTCAAGGGGAAATGTGCTATTGGCATTATTTTCTGTCGCTTTAATAATCTTTTTGGTAGTGATAGTTTTGATTAAAACGGGCAAGAAAATGTTTAGCTTTTTGTTCCCCAAAAAGAAGGACTACAAAAACAAATTGAGAGATCCTGATAGTTATTTTAATTAACTTTTTCTAGAAGTTCTTCTGCTTCTGGGGTTTTCCAGTAATGAATTGACTCTTTTAGGTACTCTTTTGCTTTTTCAAGACTTCCATTTTCGTAAGAAATTACCGCTTTGTTGTACAGGTTGTGGGCTCTAGACATTGGTATCCCTAAATATTTTAAATACATCAAAAACGAAAATGTAATTAAGATTGCAACTACAATCGCTCGCAAAAAACCTTTGGATTCATTTTTAAGATAGGTTTGTAATCTTTTTATCATTTTTTTTAAAAGAAAGTTTGTTGAACAACTTTTGCAAGTTATCGAAAATCAAAGTAACAAAAAGATCTGCTTCTTCAAGCCTTAGTACATAACTACTCCATAAGTAGATCATAAATGAGGAAACGATTGTTGAAAGACTTAAGAAAATAAGTTGAACTGTTTTTGTGGTATTTAAAATTTCTTCCCAAAGTTTAGCCATTAAATAACAGGCAATGAACATGATCATAGCAGCTAAAAGCTTCGCTAGAAGGCTTTTTAGAAACTTCCTCACGCCAAAAACAACTTTCTTTTTTATTAAAACAACAAATAGGAATAAAAATTCTAAAGTGAATATTATGCTTGAACTTAATGCCAATCCTGCTGCTCCAGCTGTTCCGTTGCCTTTAGTCACAAAAAACTGAGGATTAAATTCAAATGTCTGTAAATTGAGAGTATTAAAATGGCTGAAGTAATTACTAAAAAGTATTCCTGTTACTATGCCTCCTACTACGACAAATATACTGGCCATTAGTGGAATTATTGAATTGTGAATTGCAAAATACACTCTAAACATTGCGGTCCTTAAACTTTCAAATATAATTCCCCAAGAGAAGAAAAGGACAATGCCCGCAACAAGAATAGTGTTTTCCCAGGTAAAATTACCTCCAAAAATTCCGTAAACCAAACGAACAATCGGGACTCTCATAACTATAAAAATAACGGCAACTGGCAAAGTAAGATAAAGAATCTGATTAATTATTTTAAAAAACAATTCGGAAAAGCCTTGTTTTTCGCCTCGTGCATAAAGCTTTGCAAAAGTTGGGTATGATGCGATTGCGTAATTTGTACCAAATAATCCCATTGGTAAAGAAATTAGTCTTACGGCCAATTGATAAGCTGTTAATGACCCTGCGGTAAGTCCAAGCGTAATAATACTATCAATTATGACAGCCATCTGTTCTAAACTTAAACTTAATACTCTAGGAAGACCAAGCTTTAATACCTTCTTTAGATTGCCATCTTTAAAATCAATTAAGAAAAAGTGAAAGTTAAAATTTAAACGCCTTAGAAGTGGAATCTGAATGGCTAGATGCAATAGCGAGCCAATTAAACTTCCCCAAACTAAGCCCCAGATGCTTCCACCCATCAATGGGACCAATACCATTACACCAATAATTTTCCCGATATTAAAAAAGAAAGGAGCAAGCTGTGGAACTAGGAATCTGTTGTAAATGTTTAGCCAAGTCGAAAAAAAAGCACTCAAGCCTAAAAAAACCTGAGGGATTAGAAGCATTCTCATCATCCAAACCACTTCGTTGATCTGCATATCCGTTAGATTTTGGGAATTGTTCGTTAGCTGAATAGCTAAAGGGATCAATTGCCTTGAAAATATTGCTGCAACTATTGCCAAAAAGGCGAATAAAAGCATGCTGATATTTAAGGTCGAATTAAACGAATGCCAAAACTTATCATCGCCATCTTTTTCTTTGATATTAATGAATATTGGGATGATTGATCCGGAGATCACACCCAAAAGAATAATATTGGTAATGGTTTCGGGGAGTACAGAAGCTAAATAAAAGAGGTCAGTTTCGGTTGAGGCACCGAATTCTTTTGCCACAAGACTTAGAAATAACATTCCTAAAATCTTTGTGGCAAAAGAAACAACAATCAACATTCCTGCCGCTTGAACAATTTCGTTCTGCTCAGCGCTAGCGAATTTCTTTATTAATTGTAATATATCCTTTATTTTCTTCATTAAAGAGTGAAAAAAGCAGTTTTATTTTCTTATTGAATTTGTTCAACACCCTTCAAAGTGAAAGATACCTTACCATTTTCAATCTTGATTATTTTCACTGTTAACTTCTGTCCTTCTTTTACAATTGTTGATGGATCTTTGACAAAATTTGTCGACATTTCCGAAACGTGTAGTAATCCAGAAATGCCTGCTGAGACATCAACAAAAGCGCCATATGGCATTACCTTGTCAACTATTCCTGTGTAGGTTTTGCCGATTTCAGGTTCTTCTGTAACAGAATTGATTAGATCTTCGGCGAGCTTGCTCATTTCAGCGGAAATTGAAGAAATGAATACAGAGCCGTCATCCTTGATATCAATATCAACCAAATTCTGACATTTCTCAAGAATTGCTTTGATATTTTTACCACCCGGGCCGATTAATTCACCAATCTTTTCTGTGCTGATCTTTAAGACTTTAACTCTTGGAGCGTATTTACTAAGTTCGGCATTTGGTTTGGAAATGACTTGATTCATTTCGCCTAAAATTTGCAAGCGAGCTTCTTTTGATCTTCTGAATGCTTCTTTTAGAATTTTTACTGGAACACCCATTAATTTATTGTCGAGTTGAATTGCAGTTACTCCTTTATCGGTTCCTGTGACTTTGAAGTCCATATCGCCATAAAAGTCTTCTACGTCTTCAATATCGGTTAGTAGTTTGTAATTGTCTAAATTGCCTTCTTCGGTAACTAGTCCAACTGAAATTCCTGCGACAGCTGCTTTAATTGGAACGCCTGCTTGCATCAATGATAATGATGTTCCGCAAGTTGCGGCCATTGAACTTGAGCCTTGTTGTGAAAGAATTTCAGATACAACTCTAATAGTGTATGGGAACTCTTCGACAGTAGGCAAAAGCTTTTTAAAGGCGTTTTCTGCAATATGACCATGTCCGATTTCTCGTCTGCCTGGGTAATATGAAAATCTTCCTGCTTCACCGATTGAATAGCTTGGGCCATTATAGTGATGCATAAAAGGTTTTTCTTCTTCACCTTCAAAACTTTCGAGGGTTTGGACTAATCGTGTATTTCCTAATGTTGTAATTGAAAGAGCCTGGGTTTTGCCTCTTCTAAAAAGGGCTGACCCGTGTACTCTTGGTAGAACCTCGATATCAATTTCGAGTTCTCTAACTTCGTTAACTTTTCTGCCACTGGTTCTCTTTTCTTCCTTCATAATGTTTTCTCGCATTATTTTCTTTGCGACATATTCGACAGCTTCCGAAACATCTCCGAATGAAATTTCTTCGTCAGATTCTTTTACGCTATCAAATATTTTGTTTTTGATCTCGTCAAATATCATGTTTCGATTCTCTTTATCGTAAAGACCTTTGGTAATATCGCTTAAGAATTCTGATTTTGCTTTTGCAATTAAATCATCAAAAGCTTTATCCTCAGTGACCTCTAGTTTTGGTTTGCCGTTTGCTTGTGCAAATTCGTTTTGAACCTTTAGGATTGGTTGGCAAGCTTCGACTGCTGTGTCGAGGATCTTATCCATAACTTCTTCTGAAACTTGATCGCCCCATCCTTCGATGTTTAAAACTCTGTCTTCTCTAACGGAGACCATGAATTCTGCATCTAGTTCGGATTCTTTGTCATTACCTGGATTAACTAAAACTTCTGTTCCTTTGACACCCATTCTGACACTTGCAGATGGTCCTAGGAATGGAAGTGATGAAAGCATCAAAGCCATTGAAGCCGAGTTAACTGCTAATAGCTCTGGATCATTAATTCCATCGTAAGATAAAACTGTAACAATAACATTAACGTCCTTTTTGAAGTTCTTTGGGAAAAGTGATCTGATTGAGTGATCGATTTGTCTAGCCTTTAATGTAGCAGATTCTGATGGTCTCATTTCTCTTTTTAGAAATCTTGAGCCGGAAATTATTCCTCCTGCATAAAATTTTTCGATATATTCTACGGTTAGTGGAAAATAATCGAGAGTCGTTTCTTTTTGACTCATTGAAACTACCGTTAAAACAACAGTTTCTCCTAATTGTGCGGTAACAGCTGCTTCTGCACGAAGAGCTAATTTACCAAACTTAAATACCATATCAACTCCATTTACTTGTATGGATGTTGTAAGTTCTTTGGTTTGCATTTTTAAACCTTAAAAAATATTAAATTGTAGGAGGTTTAAATTAAGACGCTTTGAAGAAATTGGCAAGAGGACTCATTTCACATAAAGTTATTCCATTCTTTATTTCAAGGAAAAAAGAATGAATTCTCTTGAAATTCCTTCTAATGCATATCTTTTTTTAAAACACCTGCCTAATTATATCAGGCTTATAAAGAAAAATGTATAAAAAAACTTTGTTCATTATTCTTTTGATAATGTATAATTTTGACATGATTCACTTAGGTATAGATTTTGGAACAAAAAATATTGGATTAGCAGTTTCCGATGAAAACGGAATGTTCGCAATTGATATACCTGCATTAAAAAACAACCCCAAAACAATTGATGAAGAAATCTTAAAAGTTATTGAGGCTCGTAACATAGAACAAATTATTATGGGCTTACCAGGACTACAAAGAGAAAATGAAATTACAAAAAAGATTAAAGCCTTTGCTGATCACATTAAAAATCTTGCATTAAAAGATGTGATTTTTTGGGATGAATCTTATAGCAGCCAAAATGCCGAATCAGGATTAAGAGGCAAAAGACGAAAGACCTCCGATTCTAGGGCTGCCAGAATGGTTTTACAAGAATATCTCGATTTTTATAACTCTATGAAAAAATGAAAAAAGTCATAATAACCTTGGTAGTTATCATATCAATCCTAGCAGTAGCATTGTTTGCAGCATATTTTTGGTACAACGATGCAATTTCATCTAAAAATTCCGATTCCGGATCAAAGGTGGTGTTTGAAATCAAATCAGGAGAAGGAGTTGAAATAATTTCGCAAAATTTATTAAAACTCGAATTAATAAAAGACGCTAATGCTTTTACATTTTACGGGAAATTAAACCCTAACAAGGTCTCTGCCTTTCAAGCAGGATTTTTTGAAATCCCAAAGAACTTATCTATAGTAGAAATTTATGAAGTTCTACAAAAAGCAAAAAATAAAGAAGATATTAAAATAACTGTGGTAGAGGGTTTGAGGTATGACGAGGTCGCCGACTATCTTGAAAAAGGTTTTAAGAATTCACCAGAATCAAAATTTAGTAGGGATGAATTTATTAATATTGTTGAAAAACCGGATAATTATAAGTTCTCCTCAAAAATTTCGGAATATTTAAGGCTATATAAACCCGAAGGCAAGAATCTTGAGGGCTTTTTATATCCTGATACTTACTTTTTTGCCAAAGAATCTTCAACTTTTCAAGTTATTGAGAAGATGATATCAACATTGTTTGAAAAACTAAGTCCGAATGAATTCGGTAAGTTTAACTCCTCTGCATATTCTTTTTATGATTATTTAACAATATCCTCCTTGATTGAACGAGAAGCTCTTGCCATTAGTGAAGAGCCAATGATCGCGGATGTTATTTTTAAAAGGTTGGAACAGGGGATTAATGGAGTAAAACTTCTTCAAATTGATGCTTCCCTTTTGTATCCCGTTAAGGACTGGAAGGCTAATGCATACTTATTAAAAACATCAGACAGCCCATATAATACATACAAGTATCCTGGTTTGCCACCTGGCCCTATATGCAATGCAGGTATTGATGCTTTAAAAGCTGCATTAAACCCTGAGGATAACGAATATTACTACTATTTACATGACAGCTCGGGTAAGATACATTATGCTAAAACATATAGTGAACATTTAGGAAATATCAATAAATATTTATAGGTAAAATGAAGAACAAAATTAAAAGCATAGAAATCTCAACTGATCCTAAGGATTGGCTCTTAATTGTAGTTTGTTTTTTGGTTTTATTTGTTCTTCCTATTCAACTTGGACTAGTTTTAGATAATCCCGAAAAGTTTTCGAATATAACTAATGGTAATGTTTTGGGAGTGACCACCGACAACACGGGTAGATTTGTAGACATTCCTATCCTCGGATTCCAATTTGACACACAATTAAGAGATCCCAGTACTATTAGCTTTCTCTTTGGGGTGATAATGTTGACCTTAGCAATTATTTTAATAATCGTTTTCTTTTCGGACTTTAGGAAAAAGGAAAAGAAGTATATCTCCTACTAACTATTTTATCCCTTGTTTTGTAACTAGTATCCTATAGACTTTTTCGTCGATTAGTTCTTTTGAAATTTCACCATTTTCAATTGCTGTTTTAACTATTTCAATTAATTTTTCGGGGGAGGTTGGTAGTCCAACGTAGAGAATTATATCAACTCCTGCATTAAGCGATTTGATTGTTGCATCCTTAAGTGAAATGCCAGTACTTCTATGTAATTGGTTCATATCATCAGTAATTACAATGCCTTCATATTTTAATTCGTCCCTCAAAATATCTGTCAGAATTATTTTTGAGGTTGTTGCGGGATTATCATTATCGATTTTTGACAACTTTAAATGCCCAACCATTAAGAATTTAGAATTCAGATTGTTTATAAATGGAATAGCATCACTTGAAAGCCAATCTTCTTTGGATTTATTAATAATAGGTAGGTAATAATGAGAATCTTCTGCGGTGGAACCGTGTCCGGGAAAGTGCTTGAGAGTTGTGATGATGCCTGATTCTTGCGAACAAGAAATGTATTGATTAGCTTTTTCGGACACTACCGCTTTATCCTCACTAATTGTCCGATTATTTATAAAGCCACTGCCAGAGTATGATAAATCAACTACAGGTGAAAAGTTAACATTAATCCCTGAGCTTAAAAGTAGATTTGATCGCGTTTTCCCTAGTGAACACATTTGATCATTTGTCATGCTTGCCCATTGTTTTTGTCCTGCGGTAGAATCCCAGCTGACTCTTTTGACTACCCCACCTTCTTGATCTGTTGAAATAAAAACAGGAATTTTTGTATTGGTTTTTTGAATAGCTTTTGTTAAAGTCGCTAATTGAGATTGGTTCGATATATTGTATCCCATTAGGATAATCCCCCCGGGCGGTGTCTTTTCAAATTGTGTTTTTTCCCCACTAGTTAAAATCGAACCGTTAATATTCCACATAAAAAGTTGTGAAATTTTATCTTCAAGAGATGTTTCTGAAACTAAGTTTGTGATTTCCCTTTTTGTTAAGCCCCATAAAGGGTTAACAAACTGCCCCTTGGATTGCTTTTCTTCTTTAAAATCATTAATTGATTTTTTAATATTTTGGACTACTTCAATATAGGCTTTATTATTAGAAAAATTATTGAGCAAATCTTGGGGATCTTCAATCAGCTTTAAATTAAATTCATTTGAAATTTCTAAGTCTGCTACTTGTAGTTTGAGATCTTCGTAATCTTTAGCTAGTAGTATGTTTTGTGATTTCAGGCTTTCGGTTTCGTTTTGAATAATTGTATTGATAGAGTCATCTACACTTTTTAAAATTGAGAGTTCTTGGTCGGCTGTTTTTTTATTAAATTTATAGGATGTTATTATTTCGAGATTAATCTCATAGCCGACTTCTTTTAATGACTTTACGTTTTGGTTGATTCTATTTTCTAAATTAGATTTTTCAATAGTTTGAGGGATTGTTAATATAAGATTTATTACAAAAACAATGCCAATTGCTACTAAAAGTGTAGAGAAGATACGTTTAAAAAAAGTGTGACTTGTTCTTTTTTGCATATTCTGCAATATTTATTAAGATATCATTACATAAAATTAAAAATTTGAAAATGAAATTAAGCTATTCAATCAAAGGCAAAGGTAGAGACTTGGTATTGCTTCATGGATGGGGAGGTAGCTCAAAAAGTATTGACCCCCTTTCTATTAGCTTAGTGGGTAAGGGGTTTAGGGTAATAAGTATCGATTGGCCCGGATCCGGTGACACTCCTATACCTACTTCTGCATTGTTTCTAAAGGATTATTCGAATTTATTAATTGAAACAATCGTAGAATTAAAACTGGTTAATCCGGTTTTTGTTGGGCATTCCTTTGGCGGAAAAGTCCTGCTTAAAACTGCCTTGATGTATCCGGGAGTATTTCAAAAAATGGTTTTAATATCAGCTTCCGGAATAAAACCAAACAACTCATTAAAAAAGGCTTTATTTAAAAAGATCACAAAAGGAGCAAAACGTATTTCGGCGCTTCCCTTAATTAACAAAGTAGAAGATAAGCTTAGGTATAGCTATTATAGATACATAGTTAGAGAAATGGATTACTATAAATCAGCCAGACTAAAAGAAACACTAAAGAACATCCTAGAAGAATCGTTAGATGAAGAAATCACAAAAATTAATGTGCCAACTTTAATCCTTTGGGGTGATAATGACAAAATGACACCTCTTTGGATGGGTGAAAAATTGCAAAAAACCATAAAGGGTTCGATTATTAAAGTTTTTAAAGGATTCGGACATGGACTGCCTCTTGTTAACCCAGAGCCCGTTAGTGTTGCTATTTCAGATTTTATAAAAAAATAAAATGTACAATGCATTCGTTTTTTTATTGATTTTTATTTCTTTGCCATACCTTTTTGTCTGGGGTAGAAATTTAATTTGGGATTTGTATTTATGGCAAGTTAAAGAATATCGTTTTGACAGATTGCTTTCTCAACTTTCATTTGAAAAAACTAAAGGAGTAAGAAATCCTTTAACCACATATTTTTCAATTGCTCTGTTCACTTTAATTTTTGTATTCTTTTTGATCGGGGAAATTGGTGGGCAGTTGTTTTTAATAGTCGTAGCGTTTTTCATCTATTGGTATGAAACTTTCGTTTTTTTACCAAAATTGATGACGAAAAAGTTCTTTAGACCAAATCTTAAGAGTTTGAGGAACTTAATAATAATTTTCTTAATGATCGGAATCTTTGCTTTGCCTTATCTTTGGTTAGTTTCATCAATCCCCGGGGCAAAACTTAATAATGAGTCCATTTACACCGATAACGTTGTCAGCGTTTCAAAAGTTGTAGAAGAATTAACGCCAATTGTGAAAGATGATTTAAATATATATAGGCCGGAATATTTAATTTTGTTCTTTTCAACTATTATCGGAATTGGAGCTGATCTTTTTTCTCCTTTCTTCTTGGGATTATTGGTCTTTATTACTAGGCCAATCGCCTATTTTAGAAGGAAATCGATAATTTCAAAAGCAATCAACAAATTAAGTGATAACCCTCAAGTTAGAGTTGTTGCAGTGACCGGTAGTTATGGAAAAAGCACTACAAAAGAAATCATATTCCAAATCCTTTCACAAAGGTTCGATTGCATCAAAACGGAAAAGAACAATAATACTGATGTGGGTATTGCCTCAACAATTTTGAAAAAGTTGAAAAAGAGCACGGAAGTTTTTGTTGCAGAAATGGGTGCCTATAAAGTTGGCGAAATTAACGACTGTTGCAAAGTTGCAAAACCAAATATTGGAATAGTCACCGGAATAGATCAACAGCATTTAAGTTTGTATGGGTCTATGCAGGCTATTTTAGATTCCTCCTTTGAAGTAGTGGAATGTTTAACGCCTGGCGGTTTGGCTATTTATAATGGCGACAACAAACACTGTTTGGATCTAGGGAAAAAGACAAAAGCCAGAAAACAATTTTATTATGCTTCGGCTTCAAACAAAAACCCCAATACGTCAACGGTATCCGCATCAGGATTAGAATCCACCAAAAAGGGTCTTCAATTTAAACTCAAATACGAATCTAAAGAATTTTTGGTTAAAACAAATTTAAAGGTGGAATATAATGTGTCAAATTTATTAGCCGCGGTTTTAACTGCGCTAGAACTTGGCTTAGATATTGAAGAGATTGTTAAAATCGTTAATGATACTGAATTTCAAGTCCCATATTTAAACCTTCTGGATGGACAAAATGGGGTAAAGATTTTAGATGATGGTTATAATGCCAATTTTACAGGGTTTATTGCTGCTTTAAATCATTTAAAAGAATATAAAGTCGGAGGGAAAAAATATGTTTTCACACAGGGTATTATTGAATTGGGACAAGAAAGAGAAAAAACATATCATACTTTAAGTAAGCATTTGCTTGAGGATTCCGATGGCATTTTCACCAACGATAAAGATTTGTATTTTGCGCTTCTGGATCAAAAGCTTCAAAAGGACAAACTAATTAAATATATCGATAATGTTTTTGATTTTGCCATCTACTATAAAACGATGATTAAAAAAGAAGATATGCTTTTACTTGAAGGTCCTTTTCCTAAAGCTGTTTTAGATAAAATTTATTTAAAAAAACATAATGGTTGAAATTAAAATTATAAATGAAAAAAGTATTTGGGAATCCTTTTTAGATTCATCAAACCCTAGGCCGATTTTTTTTCAGGGTTGGACTTGGGGTGAGTTAGAAAAATCTAGAGGCAAAGAAGTCTTCACTATTGGGTTTTTCGAGAACGAAAACTTAATAGGTGTGGCTTTAACTGTTTTAGTTGAAGCAAAAAGAGGAAGATTTTTACATTCCCGCGGAGGTCCGGTGATAAATTCCCAATTATCTATAAATTTACAAGAAATTTATAATCAATTAATTACCTTTGCTAAGGCTAAAAAGTGTGACTTTGTTAGAATTAGTCCGAATATTTTCAAAAGTGACAACGAAAACATTAATAAGTTAAGAAATCTTGGTTTTAAAGATTGTCAGATGCACGATGTGGATGCTGAAGTTACTTGGGTTTTAAATCTAAACCAGACTGAAGAAGAAATATTAAAAGGCATGCGTGATTCAACTCGATATCTAATTAAAAAAGCTCAAAAAAATCCTGATTTAAAAATAGTTCAAACCGGAGATGTAAAGTATTTGGATTCCTTCTGGGAGATATATCAAGACACTGTAAAAAGGCAAAAGTGGAAAGCTTATTCCTTTAAATATATTAAAGAAGAATTCTCCGAATATTTAAAAGATAATGAAATTTCACTTTTCCTAGCTGAATATAAAGGCAAGTTCATTGCCGCTTCACTTTTTATATATTATAAAAACCAAGTTTTTTATCATCATTCGGGCAGTCTTACTGAATTTAGAAATGTGCCCGCAATGTACTTGTTGCATTGGGAATCCATGAAAGAAGGGATAAAACGAGGCTGTGACAAGTATAACTTCTTCGGAATCGCAAGAGATAATAATCCAAAACATCCATGGGCCGGCCTTACCCTTTTCAAAAAAGGATTCGGTGGTGAACAAGTGGAAATGGTCCATGCGTTAGACTATCCAATTAGCCAAAAATATTGGGTAACGTATTATTATGAAAAGTTAGAAAAAAAACTTCGAGGATATTAAGTTCCATATTTTTAAATGTTGTGACTAATGTTAAAATGTGACATTAGTTTATGTATTTACAAACATGGTCGTTACTAGGTTTGCCCCAAGTCCAACAGGTTTAATGCATATAGGAGGAATCCGAACAGCATTGTTCGCTTATGCTTTAGCCAAACATGAAAATGGTAAGTTTTTATTGAGAATAGAAGATACTGATCAAAAAAGATTTGTCGAAGGTGCTGAAAAAGATATCGAGGATATGCTTTTAGAATACGGCTTACCCTATGATGAAAAATATAAACAATCCGAAAGACTTCCACTATATAAGGAATATGCTGAAAAGTTAATTGCCAGTGGCGATGCGTATTATTGTTTTACAACAGTTGAAGAAATTGCCGAACTACGTAAAAAGGCAAACGAAGAAAAAAAGAACTTTGTTTTTCGATCTCCATTCAGAGATTTACCATTAGAAGAAGCTAAAAAGAAAATTGCAAATGGTGAAAAGTATGTGATAAGACAAAAACTACCCGAAAATCATGTTGTTGTATTCGATGATGGCGTCCAAGGGACAGTGTCCTTTAATACAAACGATGTTGATGATACTGTTTTATTAAAATCCGATGGGTTTCCAACCTATCATCTTGCTGTTGTTGTTGATGACACCTTAATGAATGTTACTCATGTTTTTAGAGGAGTGGAGTGGCTTTCAAGTGTCCCAAGACACGTGCTTTTATATAAGGCCTTGGGTTTACAGATGCCAGTTATTTCACATTTACCTTTGATTCTTGACCCTGATGGCGGGAAGTTATCAAAAAGAAAAGGTTCGGTTTCTGCAAGAGGTTTTATTGTAGAAGGATATTTACCCGAGGCTATGTTAAACTTTCTGATGCTTTTAGGCTGGGCTTCTCCCGAAAAATTTGAGCATGGTGAAAAAGAAACTGAAATATTTTCGCTACAAGAATTTGTCGATAAATTTTCAATTTCAGATATTAATAAACATAGTCCTGTTTTTAACAGAGAAAAGTTATTATGGTTTAATCATAAATATATTCAGGCACTAAGCCCAGATAATCTTACCAATAAATTTTTATATTGGTTAAAAACTTATGCGGAGGAATCTGATTTAAAGGCAGCTATATTAGAAAAAGGGCCTGCTTTTTTGCAGGGAGCCCTATTACTTGAACAAGAAAGAATTCATATTTGGTCAGATCTTTTGCTTGCGTTAAGGCCATTCTATTTCCATTCCGGAAAGTTCGGCTTAACAGATAGTAAACAGACCAAAAAGCTTTCAAGTGAAGATGTGCAAAACTTATTAAAAGCAATTGTTGAATTTTTAGATAAAGAAGATCTAACGAAAATGGATCATGAAAAGTGGGAAGCGTTTATTCGAGATTATTCAGAAAAAAACAATCAAAAGGCCGGTGCTTTCTTTATGTGTTTGAGGTTAGCTTTACTAGAAACGCCTTTTTCGCCACCTCTTTTTGATGTAATGAAGATTCTTGGAAAAGATGAAGTAATAAATCGCTTTAAAAAGTACATTCAATAAATGAAAAGAACCTGCCTTCTTTTTACAATTTTTGGGTTTTTAGCGTTCAGTTGGGGCTTTAGCGTTAATTCTTACGCGCTAACTTCTTATGATTGCAATATAAAAGCCAGTATTGATATCACAGACGCAACCAACCCGAAAATCCTTGAAAGCATAAATATTGTTAATAAAAGTGATAAGTTCATAATTAATGAATTAAACTTTAAATACCCCTACAATATTTCTAATGCTGAGGCATATATTGGGAACGACAAACTTGATATTAAAGAAGATTCAAATTCAATAAACTTGAATCTTTTTCGTTTTTTTTTAATCCCCAATGCAAGTAAAGAAATCCTAATTAAATATAATTCTTTGGATCTGATTAAATTTAGGGGTGGAGTTACATCCTTTTATTTGCCCGAATTTGAATACTGCGAGAATAAAAACGTGATATATGAAATTGCCCTCCCTATAAAGACATCTGATTTGGCATATATTAATGTTGGAAACTTTGAAGTTATTAGTGAAAACCAAATTAAGTTTGAACATAATAAAGATGTGTATTTGAGCTGGGGGGAACCATCTTCATATATAGTTAATGCCGATTTAAAATTGGATTATGGAAATTATATTCCCATCCCTAGCAGCAATTTTTCAAAAACAAATACATTTGAAATCCCATCAAGCACTTCGTTTTTTAAGGATAGATTCGATAATGAGTTTCTTAATACAACCGCTGGCCTGGACTATCTTTCAAGTTATTCAATAAGTGTTACTCCACAAAAGGACTTGCTAGGGAAATATGTGGGCTTGTCCGGATTCAATGATTATTCGGACAGCTTTAAACTTTCTGAATATCCGAGTATACGTGAAGTATATGAGTCCGTATTAAATTCTTTTGATCCTGTATTAAAAAGAGGCTCGTCATCGATAAAATCCATAGAGGAAATTTTAAAACAAGAAGAACAGGAAGCTTCAGAGTACTCTTATACATTCTTAAACCTTCTCGAAAGGAATGGCTATAAAGCCCAAATGTATTACGGACTTTTACAATTGCCTATAAGTGAAGAAATAATATGGCATTATTGGGTTGGTGTTTATGACGAAAGTTCAGGGGAAGTAGTCGAATATGATCCTTTTATAGAAGATATGATGGGTTACGATTCTTTTGGAAAAGTCACTAATCATCGATATATTTGGGGTATTTATAACATTGATATTAAATTTTTACCCGAAGCAATTCATAATATTGTGAATTCAAAAAACTTGATAACATACACGGATTCGACTGATGGCGGAAAAGTTAAAGGTGCATCATTGCTTCTTAGCGCATTTTTAAATAAGCCAAATGATTTATCCAAAAAGACCGAATTAGTAATTAAAAACGAAGGCTCTGAAGTCGTTTACGTTTCGAAGATCCTTCTAAATGGTTATTACGATATAACCGGAAGTCATTCAAACATTGGTGTTTTACCTAAAACCGCAAAAATCATTACTTTTGATAAAGATATACCAAGCGATGTATTAGTAAAAAATTTGGGGGTTGTAAATGCTCAAATTGAATTTATTAACGATAGTGGTTCAAATATTTTAGAAACAAACGACGTCAAAATTAATGCATATATTATATATATTGTTTTTTTTGTCTTTTTATATGGATTTATTGCCGGTACAACATTCTTTATTACTAGAAATTTTACTTATTTTAAAAAATTATTTTTCCCCAATTTTAGAAAGTGAATTGATATAATAAAAAAGTAAGGTGATTTATTATGCCTGAGAATCAAAAACAATACATAGTCAATTTGGCTAATTTAGCTAACGTAAATGAAGAATCCGTTGGTAAATTGGCTTCTTTTATTAAAGCGGCTCTTGAAAAGGGGATTACACTTCCTGTTGGTTTTGTTTTAACAACTAAGGCTTTTGATGACTTTTTAATTGCAAATGACCTTGTTGATAAAATTGGCTCAATTATAAATTCTCTTGATTATCAAAATCTTGAAAGTATCAAAAAGGCTAGCGAATCTATCCATTCGGCTTTTATGAAGTCTGTTTTCCCAGATTTAATTAAGCAACCCTTAAAAAAGGCGTATTCCGGTTTTGTCGGGTTTTCAGAAGGCTCAGTGAATGCTCGCGTTTCTTCTATAAATGATGAACTCAAACTGTCAATTTCAGGTGGACTTGAAAATATTATTGGAATCTCCGGATTCGATTCATTAATAGAAAATATTAAAGAAATCTGGGCAGATTTTTTCAGCCCTAATGCTTTAATGTACAGGGGCAAGATTGGATATGAAGGTTACTTAACTGAAGCGGTAGTTATTCAAAAATTAGTTCACGCTGAAATCTCAGGAAAAATATTTACAATTAACCCAATCGATGGGGATCCAACCCTAATGGAAATCAGCGCAATTTGGGGGCTGGATAATGGCAATATATTCAACGAGGTTAACCCAGACAGTTACTTAATCGATAAAAGAACAGGAGAAGTCACTGAAAAAAAGGTGATGAGCCAAGACTATATGTATGTTGTTAACGGAAGGGCAAATTCAAAGGAACCATATATGAAAGTCAATATTTCCCCAGTATGGCAAAAAAGGTCAAAACTTGACGATAGACATATCTATTTACTATTTGATTATGCTTCAAGAGTAAACGAAATCCTAGGTAAGCCCCAAGAAATTTCTTGGTGCATCGAATCAGGAAGGGTTTTCTTTATGGATAGTAATGATTTTGATCTTGAAATGGACGTCGCAGAAATGTTCCCCTTGAAATCTGTAAAGGTCCAAGAAAAAATCGACACTCTTATTGAGGAGCCAAAAACTACACCCCAAGTGGATATCGACAACTATGTAAAAGAAGTAAATCAGGAAGTTTCCAAACAAGAACCCGAAAAAGAACCCGAACAAAAACCAGAAGCAGTCACAGAAGAAATGCCAGAAGAAAATTATAGTAAAAAGCCAGAGGTAAAATCAGAGGTGGAGCCAGATGCTGAGGCTTCAATTGATGACTTTGAAGAAAAAGTAATTGAAGAGATTAAAGAAAACGAACCGATCACTGACGATAAAATTGTTGTAGATGTTGAACCAATCGATAATTTGACTCAAATATTAAAGGGCAAAGGATTCAAAAATAAAGTGAAGTTTGGGCTCGCCCACTTTGTTTTTGCTGACTACGATATGGAAGATTTGACTGGAGATGAAATCTTGGTCTTAAAGACATATAAATCCTCAGATGCTCATTATATAAATTCTGTAAAAGGGGCGATTATCGAATCCGAAGTCAGCGAGGCTTCTCTAGAAAATATTCGAGTGCCGGTAATTTTTGGTATTAAAAACGCTTTTGAAGTATTACATGACAAAGAAGTTATCACTTTAGACCCCGAAAGTGGCTCGGTGTTACTTGGGGCAGGTGTCAAAGATATGACCGAACTTAAAGTGGATCATAGGGGTATGGTTGATAAAGCTGCCGAAAAAGCTCAAGATAGATTGTCTTCGAAGTTACCATTAAAGCTATTTGATGATCCGGCAAATGTTCCTATTAAAACTACTGCGGATTTTTGGCAATACTTAGATTTTTCAAACCTATTAATTGATCATCGAAATTCACAAGGATACTTTCTTGTAACTTCAGAACTTATGAAGGCTTTAGGGTATGATCCAAGGGATTTACTTGAAAACAAAAATCTGCAAGGACTTTACATTCAAGAGGCTATGGCTTTAATTCGTAACATCTTTAATTTATCGCACCATAACCACATTATTATTCAGTCTTTTACCAAATTCGTCAAAGAACAGTATGGTCTTCAAGATAAAACAATAGAGCTACTAGATTTGGACATAGAATTGGTAATGAATTTAAGAAATAAAGATAATTTTAGGTCAGTTTGGTTGGCTTTTGGTGATGTAAGTACGGAGGCAGATTTAATTGAACTTAAAAAAGAAGTTACTGCAAAAGGGATTCGAAGATCAAGTACATTCAAGTTGATTGGTGCAATTAATACATCTTTTAGCGCTTTAAGTTCTAAAAGTCTTATTGAAAATAACGCACTCGATGGGCTCTTAATTGATCTTGATGATTTATTACTTTCGATTACAAACAAAAACGAAGCCCAACTTGATAAAAACATTGCGAATTTTTTACGGTATATCATCGAACTTACGAGTTCTAGTATGGGAACTCCATTCTTTCTAAATCGAGGCAAACTCATTCATAATGACTACGTTAAACTATTTTTGGACTCCGGATTAAATCAGTTTGTTACAACATCTCCCCAGATGGTTGAGCAAAAACTTCAAGTCTCTGATCTTGAACTTTTACAGATAACAAAGATCAAAAAGCGAGGCAGGAAGAAGAAAAAGATTGACTTTGGATTTTAGAGGGATTATAATTTTATAATTCAAACTATCCTTTCCTAAATCAATTCTCCCCCAAATTGACTAATTTTTGTTTTTTATAAATCAACAAAATGAAAAGTCGCAATGTAATGTTCCTTACAAAAGTTTGGACAGTAGTTTTAATTATTTTCCAAGCAATTTCCCCTCTCCTTTTAGTTCTCTCATATGATTTTGCTACATCGGTAAAAGCACTTGATCTTGAAACTGATAATGTTATTGAAGTTATTACAGAAGTTCCTATTGTACCTACCGAAAGTCTAATACCTACTCCCACTCTAGAAGAAATCCCAACGCCAACACCTGAAAATCTTCTCTTGCCTGCGGGTAGACAAAATCTGGGCACAACAGAAGGAGTTTCTTCGATAAAAACCACCTCAACAATAAATGGTGTTTGTGCTGGTGATCATGGAAAAGTTTTAACCTGTAATGCGAACGACGTTTCGATTGCTCAAGTGACCTCATGGAGATTAGTTGACCCACAGGACGGATGTGATTATCCGGGTGATACTGTTTCCTTTATAGCTACATTTGAGATTAATGCGACTTCTCAAACAAGGTATGATATTGGGGTTTTCTTTGCAAATGATGGAGACCCAAATGATGATGGGGCAATAACTGGAAGTTGTACTGTTGCTTCTCTACCGATTACTCCTATCCCCCCATTTGTTGATGAGGATAGTGATCAATGTGGAGATATTCATGGAAACCAAAACCTTTTTCCTGAAATAGCCCTTAATGTTGTCTGTCAGGATGAGGATAATGATAATTATTTAAACATCCCTTATGTTGCTAGTTGGGAACAAAATCATCAGGTAGCATGTAGTGGTCCACAAGATATTATTCCTGGAACCGGCGCAAAATGTAAATCTGATCCTGAAGGGATAAATATTCCCATTACCGTCCCCTATGGAGCAAGTATTGAAGTAGTAAAAAACTTAATTCCTTCAGATGACCCTGGATTATTCAATTTGCTCGTAGATGGAGTTAGTAAAAAAGTTGATGCAACGAATGCTGGCACAACAGGTAAAATAACAGTAGGAGCTGGCACAAATTGGGCACCAGGAGCTACACATACTGTAGGTGAAACAGCAGGAACAAATACAACTTTTACTGATTACTCTTCATCGATTTCTTGTGTTGATCGTGGATTGCAAACATTCAATGGTGGAACGCCTTTAACTTTTGTAGGAGCTGGTCCACTAAGTGTCCCTGTTGATAAAGATGATGATGTTGTTTGTACAATAACGAATACCAGAAAGATTGGCTCGATCGAAGTAATTAAAAATGTTGTTCCTGATAACACTTCAACAAATTGGAATGTGAATATCACTGGTACTTCATTGGCATCAGATACCTTGATTGGTGATGATACAACTGGGGCTTTAAACTTGCCTATTGGAACATATAACGTTTCCGAATCTGCTGGGCTAAACACAAACATGGGTGATTACACTTCAAGTTATGTTTGCACTTTGAATGGCCAAACATTCTCAAGTGGACAAGGGACAACTATTAGAGGTCTTAATATTGACTCCTCAAGCGATAATTATGTTTGCACATTTACAAACACAAAATTAGGTTCAATAAAAGTTCTAAAAGATATGGTTGGAGGAGTTGGTAGTTTCGATTTTAGAGGTAATGTAAATGGAGAGATTCATTCTGACAATGGTTGGATTTGGACTGATAATGTCATTCCTGGTGTATATACAAGCACAGAATCTGTGGTCGCGGGTTGGGATCTTACAAATATTTCATGTGATGATAATAATAGTACAGGGGATATTCAAACTAGAACTGCCACATTTAACTTAGAAGCGGGAGAAAATATTACTTGTACATTTACTAATAGTAAACTTCCAACTTTAACAGTAAATAAAATTGTAATAAATAATAATGGTGGATCAAAGGGTGTTAATGACTTTGCCCTTTTAGTGGGGGCGGATTCAGTTAATTCTGGCGAATCCAATACAATGGATATCGGAGAATATCGTGTTGGTGAAATTGAAGATGTTGAATACAGCAGGTCATTTAGTGGTGAATGTGATTATGATGGGTATATCATATTAAATTATGGTGATAATAAAACTTGTACCATAACTAATGATGATAATTTACCAAGTCTTACTTTGCAGAAAATCCTTACAAATGACGATGGTGGAACAAGAGTTGCTTCTGATTGGCTATTAACTGCAACAGGCTCTTCAAAGACTTTCTCGGGCTATGGCAGTGTAACAAGTGACAATACTTTAGTTGTCGGAACTTATGCATTATCAGAATCTGGCCCAGGGGGATATACCGCAGGTGAATGGAGTTGCCAAGGCGGAGTAATGACTGACAATGCTCATGTAACTATAAGTTTTGGAGATAATGCGGTTTGTTCAATTACAAATGATGATAAACCAGCTTCATTAACTTTAATAAAAACTTTAAGTTCAAATTATGGTGGTCCAACTGATGTCACTTTATGGACACTAACTGCTGAAGGTCCTGAAACGATTTCTGGAAAAACTGGTGATCAAAGTATTACGAATGCTTTAATTAGCGCAGGAACCTACACACTTTCTGAAGATGGTCCATTAGGATACACAGCAGGAGCATGGAATTGTATAGGTGTAACCAATACTGGCAGTTCAATTACTTTAAATAATGGTGATAGTGCTGTATGTACAATCAATAATGATGCAAATCCTGGTAACTTGATAGTTAGAAAAGTAATTTATAATACTTACAATGGAAATGATACATACGAAGATTTTAGTTTTAGCGTAAATTCAAACCCTTCGATTCCATTTGAATCTGATGGGCAAAACGATATTTCTATTGCTGCGGGGACATATACAATCGTGGAAGACGATCCAACTCCAGGCTATACAGTTACCTATGACAATTGTTCAAATATCGAATTGGCAAATGGAGAAACTGAAACTTGTACAATAACAAATTCAGAAGTAGCTCCTAGACTAACTTTAATCAAAAGCGTCGTCAATGATAATGGCGGAAATGCTTTACCTGATGACTTTCAACTAATGGCTGGAGATTATCCTACATCATCAGGAACTGAATTTACAGTCCTTTCTAATGTTGCTTATTCAATTACTGAAACTCAAATAGATGGATATGAATTCGTCTCAATAACTGGTGATGATAAATGTCCAGCAGTTTTAGGTGGAACAATCACATTAAATGAAGGTGAAGATATTACCTGTACCATTACAAATGACGATATAGCTCCGGTCTTAGTCTTAGAGAAGCTTGTTATAAATGATAACGGTGGGACATCGATTCCAACTGACTGGTTGTTAACAGCGACATTAAATGAATTAACTCTTTCGGGACAAGGTGGTTTTATTAGTGATAATACCTTATTAAAAGGAACTTACACTTTGGGTGAGTCTGGTCCCAGTGGTTATTCAGCAGGCGAATGGTCTTGTGACGGAGGGGTTATGACAGATAATATCAATATTGAATTAAATTTAGGCGATACGGCATTTTGTTCGATCACAAATGACGATATAGCTCCAAAATTAACTGTTGTAAAGAATGTTATTAATGACAATGGTGGGACTTTAGGAGTATCTGATTTTAAATTATATGTAGATTCTTTAGAAGTCATAAGTGGAGTCGCTAATGAATTTACTGCGAATTCTTTAATAAATGTTTCTGAGGAAAACATCTTTGGATACGAACCTTCCGTTTGGGGCGGAGACTGTGATGAATACGGTACTATTACACTGCTACCCGGCGATGACAAAGTTTGTACTATTACAAACGATGACATACCAGGAACAATTAGAGTCTTAAAATTCAACGATGTTGATGGCGATGGACTTAGAAATACTGAAGAGGGAACCCAAGAAGTCCCATTAGAAGGCTTTGAGATGGTGTTATTCAACACTGATAACAATATTGAATATGCATCTGCATTCACAGATCAGTTTGGTGAAGCAGTCTTTGATGATGTGTATCTAGGCAATTACATTTTTTCAGAAAGACTTTCTGAAGAGCAAATCGAAGATGGCTGGATTCTAACTAGCATCAACTGTTACGACGTTGAAATCCGCGAAGACTACAACTTAACAAAACTCAATCTAAGCGCTTCGATAGGATCAAACTCAATAGAAACCGTAGCAACAAGTATGCTTAATGGTCTAAATTTTGTTTGTGAAGTAGGTAATCAGTTGCCTCAATTGGTTATTCAAAAATCAAACAATATTTATCCAACTAAGATTCTAGCGGGAAGCAATGTTAAATTCTTTATTGATCTATTTATTCCAGAATCTGTTGGAGATGGAATAACCCCTGCTAGTTTATCTGAAGTTCAAGTTACTGATCTGTTTTCTGATGGATTTGAATATATTGCAGGTACTGGGAAAATAAATGGAGTACCATACGAACCCGTTTATCATTCCCCAGGTGTTTGGAATGTTGGCTCAATAAGCGCCGGAGATACTGTTCAGATTGAATACCAAACAATTGTTTCTAATGGACAAGATGATGGAGTTTATAAAGATTTATCATGGGCAAGAGGTTTAGCTGGAAATGAAGAAACCGGTAATAATGTTTTGGCATTAAATGCAACTAGAGACAGTTACTTTGTAGGTTCTTCCGTTGATGTTTATTCACCACAAGAAGTACCAACGCAACAAGTTAACATCTTAACTGAACAATTACCAAGAACAGGAAGTGAAATGATGGTCTTAATAGTTTCAATTAGCATCATAGGATTTGGCTTAGGCTTGATGGCTCTTGGAGTAATTAACAAATTTAACAAAGGAAGTTTCTTTAAATATGCATTAGCTATTGTTGGAATACCTTTAATAATGAGCTTAGCGGCATTTATGGGGGCTATTACAGCTTTTGCTGCTCCAGCAACCTTTATGATCGATCTAGAAACTCCTGTGAATACAACATCAAACCCCGAATTTGATCTAACTTTTGTTACATTAGACTTGTTGGGGCTTGACGAGGCAACAATTGTAAAGTGTTATTCAAAGACAGGTGTTGAAGATTATGAGCTTTTCCAAACTATTACTATTGATAATCCTGCTGGTAATACCGGGAAATGTAATGTGAATTCTACTGTTATCACTTTAGACGGGTCTTATACTTTTAAGGTAACTTCTGAAAAAGCTGGTAATACAGCTATTTCTGATGAGGTGACAGTTGTAATCGATAGATCAAAGCCAGCAACACCTAAAAGCTATTTAAAAACCGAATTAACAGAATGTAGTTACAAAATAGATTTTCAGGCAGCAGACGATGCTAGAACCTCAAAAATCGATGTTTTTAGATCAACATTAACTTCATTTAATGCTGACGATACAACTAGAATTCTTACCTATGATTTAGCTCCAAACGAAATTGGTTCATACACAGATACTATCCCTGGATGTACAGCTCCAGAGTATTACTACGTAATACAAGCTGTCGATGATCTTGGTAATAGGTCTGATTTAATAGGAGATAAAGTTGTAGTTGTTCTTGCTACCACCACACCTATTAACAATGGCAATGTTAATGGAACCACTTCAACAAACGGTGCAGTTGCGGGAGAGACAACTGGGAATACAACTGGAGCTACGAACGGAGATACAACAGGGGAAAATCCTGACTTAGGAAATCCAACAATAGTTACTGATGAAAATGGAAATGTTCTTGGTCAAGAATCTGAAAAAAAAGAATTTAACTATGGATTGTTTACAACAATCTTAGTTATTGGAGTTGGAGTTTTAGGAGGAGCAATCTATGCCCTTGCAAGAAAAAAATAAGAAAAATATTGTAAGCTTAAGCGCCGGACTCTTTTGGGCCGGCGCTTTCTTTGTTTTAACCGGGATCCTTTTATTGTTCATAAATTTCTATCCTCTAATAAATCTTGAATTTGATTATTTCCTTCATAATTTTGGAAGTAAAGAATTTTCCAAAGAAGAAGTTGTAAACTTGTTTGATGATTTTGGGAGATCTGACGAAGTCAATTCGGATAATTCAGTTTATTCTAGTTTCGAAGATTTTTTATTGTTTATCCCTAAAATAAATACTAAAGCAAAAATTGTAGAAAATGTTGATCCGTTTGATATTAATGTGTATTCGAAAGCCTTAGGTAAGGGGATTGCACACGCTTCTGTTTCTGCTTTGCCTGGTCAAAATGGGAATACATTTTTATTTGCTCATTCTGGAAGAAATTTTTATGACGGTATCCATCAAAATGTTCAATTTTATCTTTTAGACAAATTAAATCCTAAAGATCTCATCTACATTAAGTTTCAAGATAAAATCTATAAATACGAAATTACAAATCTTAAAAAAGTATGGCCAGAAGATGTTCAATATCTTACCAATCAGGCCTATGACTATAATAAACTTACTTTAATGAGTTGCTGGCCTGCCGGGATAAATTATCAAAGGCAAATAGTAGAAGCAAAACTCATAAGTGTAATTCGTTAATATCCATTAAAATCTATACAAGTCGTTTTGCATTAAGTAGAATATAGACATTGGTAAAAAGTTTGTATGAACGGTAAAAAAATTGGATCAAGCACTTCGAAAAAAGGAAGTAACAGTGTAATTTTACTACTTACTCTAAGTGATATTCTTGTTTGGGGAACCTCGACGATTGCCAGTCCTCTTTTGGCTATATATTTATCAGGGAAGTTTAATGGAAATACAATTGAATATATTGGTATAGGAACGGCCATTTACTTTGCAATAAGAAGCATCGCGCAATTGCCAATTGGAATGCTTACAGATAGGATCAAGCATGATAAAGATGAAATCTTCTTTTTAATGCTGGGATGCATTTTAATGGGAATCCCATATCTATTTTATTCGGTCGTAACTGATCAATATCAATATTATGTGTTAATGGGGCTGGGCGGACTTGGTGCTTCGATGAATTTAAATAATTGGCGAAAACTTTTTGCAAAAAATCTCGACAAAAATCGTGAGGGTTTTCAATATGGAATTTACGAAACCGTGATGAGCATTTCAACTGCCGGATTTGGACTATTAGGTGGATATTTTGGCAATCTTTCGCCACAAATCTTTGAATATGTAATCACTTCTGTTGGATTCTTCATTTTAGCCGGAGCATTAATAGCTGTCAGCCTTTTAAGTAGGAATAGAAAAAGTTATTGAGTTAATCTTTATCTAACTTCGTAAATCAATGTTACTTCCATTTGCATTTCGGTTTCACCTGGATTAAAACTTCCTGATCTTCCTTCTTCGGAACTCGAAGTTACACTATCTAAAGCCATAGGTGAATATGAGTTAACTTTGTAGTTATCATACGCATAATTATTCCCTTCATAAACATTCAATAACTTGCCTAGAGTTAAACCAGATTCTTTTGCAATCTTTTCTGCCTTTGCTTTTGCAGTAGCGATTGCCTCTTCTCTAAGAGATTCCCTAATGGCTACAGGATCTTCAAAACTAAAATATACGCCGCTGACTCTATTTAATTGATTATTTTGTGCTATTTCTAGGATCTTATCAATTTGTGTAAAATCCTTTGTTTCGACATTCAATGTAGTATTGGCTTTGTAACCAATAATAGTAACGTAATCTTTGTCATATTGAGGGTCGATTGAATAGTTTGATTTGATTTTGCCTTCTGGAATGCCAAAAGTTATTAATTGATCAACTGCATTTTTTAAATTTGTATCGGCAGTAGTTCTTAGAGTTTTAGCATTGGTTCCTTCGGTAATTGATCCGGTCGAAATTGTGGCTAAATCAGGAGCGAAATCGCTTTTGGCAACTGCATCAACGGTAAAGGTTTGTTCGTTTGTGAGATCAGTAATTGCAGGTTTCCAAAATACAAAATACATAATTACACTGAATACTAAAAGAAACAGCCAAAATATTGTTAACTTGGCTGTAAAGGATATAATTTGGGGAAATACTGGTTTTATGTCGTTCATTTAAGAGGGAAAATAACAATTAAACATTTATAGTATACATACTATTTGTGTGCATAATCAAACGATTTGATTGTGTTAGGGTATGGGGTGTTTGTTATATATCCAATAGAGAAGCTGTTTGTGATAAAATGTAAAGGCGAATTTTTGTAATATTAATTTGGTAAGAAACAGAAAAAACCCTGAACGAGACGTGGCTCCCAAGAGAGGCTTTGAACAAGTCAATCCTGCAATGGCTTTAAATCTTTATTCTGGAATAGAAAACTATTTTGGTATAAAAGGCTTAAATTCACCACAGGTAGGGATTGATTTTGAGCCTGTAATTAATAAAACGTTTGCTATAGTTGACTTATTACAGTCTACGGGCGTAGTCGAAGCTAATTATCCATTTAGTTTAGGTACCTTACTTCATCTAACCCAAAATGAAGGTGGCTTATTTTTAAAAAATGGTTTTGACGGTGATTCCGAGGATCAAATCTTTAATTTAAATAAGGCTAGTGAATTTGTGCTAAGTTCTGCAATGCATTTACTAAGTGATACAATTCAAGATTTCCCAGATGATCAGGCAGCAATCAACTATAGAGTAGAACTATTAAGACAAACTTTATATGCTATTGGTATTGAGGATTCTGCTGAACGTATTGATAATCAAGTAGGGCAATTAATGCTTGAGAGTGCAGCAAATCTATTATTCGCCCATGATTATTGCATTCAAAATGAGACTCGGGTTAAAACTCAGACTGTTCAAATGGCCGGGAGAAATGTAACATACAAAATTGATCCGCTTAATAATATACAAGACGAAGAAGTTAAAGCCTTGGCATTCAATCTTAGAGATTTAGAGGATAGGGTTATAGAGGTGTCTAATACATATGGTGGTGATAGTGATGTCTTAAGAAGCAATCTGGTAAATTTAATGCAGGGATTTGAATTCCCCGAGAATGCAACAGCAGAAGACATAAGTTCAATAATGCATTATCGAATGCCTGCAGTAGACTATGTAACAATGATTAAAATAATCCATGAAAATGATCTTGAGGGTTTAGCAATAAATACAGCGCAGTATATAGTTGAGCTTCAAGATGCACCATTTAACGCTGATTCTTGGAGAAAGGCGCAAACTATACTATCTTTTTATGCTCCTTTATTGGAATTGGTTGGGCTAGATGCTTTGGCAAAAGAGGCTTATTCAAGTGCGTATGTGTTTCTATATAGTGGAGAAAATCAAAGTGATAAACAAATTGTTCAACAGGCAATTACTATTTACGAAAATGCCAATCGAGTGCTAAAGACTTCAAATCTAGATTCAAAATTAACAGATAGCCTTCTTAAAGCTAAATTAGGTATTTCCCCGGACAGGATAACGACTAGGGTTAAAAGTCTGGGTAGTATTATGGATAAGTTGGAAAGAGACAGGGCAAAGGGAAGGGATACACAAATTGTTTCAGATGCAATTGGGACAAGAATCATTATCCCTAATCCACCAAGAAATGGTGATCCAGTTAAACACACAAGAAGATATATAAGTGCAGTATTACAAAGTTTAGTTGATTCCGGATGTGAAATCGAAGACCCAAGAGGTGGTCCGGCTATCGAATGGCGACTTGAGTCAAATAATAATAAAACAAACAAAATTAGAATTGATAATCAAGAATATGAAATGAAGTTAAGTGAGTTATCAAAAACCGGATACGGAGCAGTACATATAATTGCTCAGAAGGATGGTGTAGCTTATGAAGTCCAGATTCAAACTGAACATGAAGCGGAAATCAACGAAACCATAGCTAGTCATGCTTTTTATAAAATTAAAGGATCGTTTAGTAGGCTTGGAGCATTGATGAAAATTCGAGATGGAGAATCAAATCCCGAGATAAGGAAACTTGAAACAAAAAGAATAAATAGCATAATTTATGGGATTTTATCCTTAGCATTAGAACAAAATGGAAGGTTTGAAAAGCTGAAAACTGGAGAAATGTATTATCTAAATCCAACAACTAGAGAAACAATGTTTAATGTTTTGGCTGAGTATAATACTAAATATCAAACTGGTTTTGACGATCTAGATATTCGTGATATTACTGATCCATTGGTACTATATGGCGATTGGAAATATCTTGAGTTAAGTCAAAAATGGTGGGAGAACATTATTTACAATTCCCAATAATAAAACCGACCGAAAAATTCGGTCGGTTTAAAATCTTTATCTAACCCGGTATT
>CAZLRZ010000002.1:56508-57691 GCA_964562165.1 uncultured Candidatus Saccharibacteria bacterium | reverse complement strand
AGCACTCGCCTGTCACGCGAGAGGTTGCGAGTTCGATTCTCGTCGGTCCCGCCAGTTTCTTCCTTTATCGCCTCATTAAATTTGATTCTTATTTATCTTAGGTATTATAATCCCATCTTTATAATCTCTTCGGAAATAAATGAATAACCGTTATACAAACCGTGATGATAGAAACTTTATAAATCAAGGCGACCCACGAGCCCTTTATTGGTTTGAATACCGAAAAAAATATGAAGAATTAATGGATGTTTTACAAATTGGAGAAACCATCTCAGATGGAATTCCAATTATTTATGTTGGAAATAACAATTTAACACCATTTCATTTTGACTTAAGAATTAAAGACAGGCTTGAAATAAGTGGATTAAAATTACCTGGGAAATCATGCCATATACAATTTTCTGAAGAATTACCAATTATTTGTGGTGCATTATTTGATAGAAATGTACGAAGGCAAGACCATGCTTACTTTGCACTCCCCGAACAATTAAGAGAAATTAATTATTATCCATTTTACTTACCCCTCCCAAATCAACCACTTCATATACGATTAGTAAATCAAGCTCACATTGAAGATCCCAATTTACACATGCCACCATTTTCAGATCGAATTAAATTATCTGAGCTATTTAAAAGCCAAGAGATTTAAAACGTAAAATTAATCCAAACAAATGTTATACTCAAAATATCTTAATTTATTTATTTTCTTCTATGGAAAATAATGAATGTTGTCCCAAGTTGTATCCAACCAAGTGGGAAAATCAAATCCTTGAATGGAAAGATAAGTTGTTTGTGAAAGGGAAAGTTTTTACTTTCTTTTTTATGCCCCTAAATTATGGAAGCGTAATGACAAAACTCACAAAAAAGATAGATGAAGCGGGCGCCAAAATGATTGATAATCTTTGCTTATCAGATCATTCTTCCAAATGGAATATGGATTTGTATTTGGCTGTAGACAAAGAAATTGAAGGCTTAGAAAACATTAAACTATCAGGAAAATTTCTTAGTAAAGTTTACGACGGGGAATATCAAAACACTGGTACTTGGACAAAAGATTTTGAAGATTATGCTTTAAAAAACAACTACAAAGTTAAGAAACAGTATATGTGGTATACGACTTGCCCTAAATGCGCTAAGAAATACGGCAAGAATTATACGGTTATACTTGGGGAGTTAGATTAAA
>CAZLRZ010000002.1:25995-56408 GCA_964562165.1 uncultured Candidatus Saccharibacteria bacterium | reverse complement strand
TGCGCTAAGAAATACGGCAAGAATTATACGGTTATACTTGGGGAGTTAGATTAAATATTAAGCCAGTTCTGCTTATTCCAGAACTCAAAGAATAGACCTTTTTTATCAAGTAGTTGATTTAAACTTCCTTGTTCAATTACTTCGCCATCACTCAAAACTAAAATTCTATCCATTTTTTTCAACGTTGAAAGTCTATGTGCGATAACAATTGCCGAAACATTTGATAGTACTTCATCAAGAGAAGATTGAATCTTTTGTTCGGAATCCGAATCTAAATGAGAAGTGGCCTCATCGAAAATGATCAGTTGAGGATTACGTATAATAGCCCTAGCTATGCCTACTCGCTGCCTTTCGCCTCCAGATAATTTAAAGCCTTTTTCTCCAATAACCGTTTCTAATCCTTTGGGAAGTTTACTAACAACGTCTTGAAGATTGGCTATTCTGATTACTTTGTTGACTTCATCTTCTGTTACGCCACCACTCAATGGAAGTCCAATACAGATATTATTAATTAAAGTATCATTAAAGAGTTCGGTATCTTGGCTAACATTAGATACATAGTTCATATAATCAGCTCTACGGATTTCTTTTAAAGATTTTCCATTAAAGCTAATTGACCCCGTATAGTTTTCATATAAATCAAGCATTAGCTTAACAAAAGTCGATTTACCAGCTCCAGAAATTCCAACAATTCCAATTTGTTCGCCACGTTTTATATTAAGATTTAGATTCTTTAATACTGGCTTATCTCCGTATGAAAAGCTTAAATCTTTTATTGAAATTTCATCCCAATTTGAGGGAAAGTCGATTTGATTTTTTTGTCTTTCTATCGTGGGTTTCTCGGTCATCAACTTATTAAACCTCGTTAGGTAATTCTTATAAATCAATAAATCGTTGTAAACATCTGTGAATTCCCATATAGCCTCGATAACCTTCCAGAAGAGAGATCTAAAAAGAATTAAAGTTCCGATAGCTTCTAGTCCATTTGAAATCCGATAAACCAAGTAAAACATAATTATATATTCCATAACTCTGGTAATTGAATCCAATATGTTATTTCTGATCCTGGTCATTAATATAAATTTACGGAAAAATTCTTTAAGATCGTCTAGAGATTTTTTAATATTGGAAGAAACTGAATCATAGAGATTTAAGGATTTAACTGTTCTAATATTATTTATCGACTCAAAGCTCAAGCCCTCATAGACTTCTTCTTCTTTACTTATTGGCTTATACTTTTTAGATACTTTCTTACTGAGACTTTTTGAAACAAAGAAGAAAACTACTATATAGAGCAGAATAACTAAAGTAATAGTTTTATCAACGGTGAAAAATATCATGGAAACGCCGACTATACTTACGATATTTTCAATTAAGAGATTAAAAACCATTTGAATTAACTCTTTGATTGCAACTCCAGCATTATCTATTCTTTTTATCTTATTGCCCGAGTTTTCTTTTTCGTGCCAATCCAAGTCAAGATCATAAGCATGTCTCAAAGCTTTAAACTTAGCGTCAAGTGCCGCATGTCTTGATAAAGTATGTCCAAAATATTTTGAAGTATCATGTGCAAGTCTAAAGTATAAAACAGCTAAAACCCAATAAATAAGGATTGGGAATGTTATATCCCATTTATTTAAAATGTTTGGATCAGTTAAAATAGTAGTAATGGTACTAAAAAAGTATGCAGGTAAAAGATTGACAATGTCAGATGAAGCTCTTAGAAAAACTGCCAGCCAAAACTTAAGCCTATAAGGCTTTACATATTTCCAAACATCCTTAATCATTTGGGATAAAGAATATGACTCCATATTAAGGATTATTTAAAATATATTCTAGGTGATAAAATGATTATATTAAACTTTGTAATATATAACAATTAAAGATGGATAATAATAATTGGAATTTAGAAAATATTTTGCCCATAAATGACTTTGAAGCAAGTTTAAAAGAATTGCATAAAGAAATCCCCATTTTAAAAGCCGAGATTTTAAGCTTAATGCCAGAAATTAGTACTGATCTATTTAACAAGGTGGTTAATCATTTTGAAGAAGTTCTTAATAAAATTTATATTGTAAACGCTAGGATATCATTGAATATTGAAACCGACCTTAAAAACCAAAACTTGAGATATCTAGATGCTTTAAACACCAATCTAGTAAAAGAATTCGAAGAAGTCTCAAGGATATTATTCTTATGGATTAAAGGTAAAGAAGAAATTAATAAAAAAACTTTAGATTTGGCTAATGCTAAAAGACTTTTCAATGCGACTAAAGATAAATCATATTTTTTCTACCGAGAAAGAGAATTAGCAAAACACTCATTAAAATCCAAAGAAGAAGAAATCGTTTTTAACAAAGATATTAACGGTATAAACACAGTCCTCGAATTACGTACACTAATTGAAAACAAACAGGAATATAAAGTTGAAGTCGATGGAAAAGAAAAAACCTTCAAAACTACTGCTGAACTTAGTAAGCTATTCGAATCTCCGAAACGACAAACCCGAATTGATGCCTATAACTCACTTTATAGTCAGGTTGAAAAGAATGAAATGGAATACAACTCGATTTATCAAAGTGTAGTTAAAGACTATGATTACACTGTTAAACTTCGTGGCTTTACTTCTCCAATTTCAATGATGAATATAAGTAACGACGTTTCAGATAAAATAGTAGACAATTTATTTCAAGCTTGTGACAAACATATTGGAATTTTCCACAGATATTTTAAAGTCAAAGCCGATTTTCTAAAGATCAAAGATTTTTCAAGATACGATCTTTACGCCCCTGTTAACAACGAGTCCAAAAACGAAATTTCAATTGAAGAAGCTAAGTCAAATATCCTCAATCTTTACAAGGAATTAGACTCCGACTTTTATGAGAAAGCTCAAAAGCTTATAAATACCGAATAT
Source organism: uncultured Candidatus Saccharibacteria bacterium (assembly GCA_964562165.1). Classification (GTDB taxonomy): domain Bacteria; phylum Patescibacteriota; class Dojkabacteria; order B142; family OLB20; genus JAKQLP01. The sequence continues at coordinate 53,494 of CAZLRZ010000002.1, read as the reverse complement.
ATAGATTACTTACCCAGAGAAAATAAAAAGAGCGGAGGATTTTGCGCAGGAATATCCCCAACAAAAACTCCATATATTCTTTTAAACTACACAGCAAATTCAAGAGATTTTGTAACAATGGCGCACGAAATCGGCCACGGGATTCATTTTATGTTTTCGGGTATTCAAAGCATTTTAAACTTTAATGCTCCATTAGTATTAGCTGAAACCGGCTCCACTCTTGGAGAACTTATGGCCTTTGATTTTTTGATTAAAAATTCAAAGTCTAAAAAGGATAAAATTGGATTACTATTTAATAAGATCAGTGACATTTATGCTTCGGTTATTAGGCAAATATATTTTGAAAAGTTCGAATTGGTTGCCCACGAAAAAATCCCAAGTGGAATTAGTTTAGAGGATTTAAATAAATTGTACCTAGAAAATTTAGAGACACAATTTAAAGATTCAGTGAAAGTCCCAGAAGTTTTCAAGCGTGAGTGGATGTATATACCACATATAGTTCATAGCCCATTCTATTGTTACTCATACCCATTTGGTCAATTGCTTGGGATTAGCCTATATAAACTTATTAAAGAAGATAAAAATGAAAACCTTCCAAAAATTAAAAAAGTTTTATCGGCAGGTTCTTCGGAGAACCCTGAAAAATTATTGAAATCAATAGGGATTGATGTTTCCACCCTATCATTCTGGGATGAAGGCTTTGAATATATAGAATCCTTACTGAAAGAATTACAAAAGGAACTTAATAGTTAAGATCACAATCAAAGTACCCAAAAAGGCATTAAACAAGCCGATAAGCTGGTAAAATATATATACAGCATTATTATCCAGGTTCTTGAATATTGTATCCGGTCGGTATTGTCTATCTCCAAATTGATGAAGTAACCAATAGATCATTTCCCCAAAACCCCTTAACGCTAAATAGATTCCAAATTCAAGAAGGGCAATAACGGGTGAAAAGAACAAAGTAATTAGAATAATCAGGAAAATAGGTATGACAATTAAGGCATCTCCTTTAACGTAAATATGAAGGAGCGAAAATATAAAATGAGGTTTTTCAAAAAACCACTTATTATTTATGATTTTGTTCATCAGATTTGTTTATAAATTTTAAATCTTCTCCAAGTTTTTCTTTTAGTTTTGGAAAGTGGTAAGAAAAATTTTTTCCCATAAAAGTTACTTGAGTTTTTTTCTCCTCAAAATTATATTTTGTTAGTTCAAAATCTCCAAAAGAGTAGTTTAGCAAAAAATTCCCTTTTTCTGTCAAAACAACGCCCTTAATTCGATAAAAGTCCCATTTGGAAAGGCTTTTCACTAACGACTGAAAATCGTCGTAAACTAATCTTTCAGAAGAAATAAGCTCCAGGATATCAACTTCCTTATGATGATGGTCTGTATCCGCATTAAGGCTCGATTTTTTAATGAACAATTTTAAGTTAGCGCCAAAAATTAGATTGGCATCAATAAAGCCTTTATCAGTTTTAATTTTTGGCGTTTGAGGGTTAAGTTCATAAACGTCATCTAAAACTTTATCAAGTTCAACTTCTGAAAGACTCTCGTGTTTGTTAATCAAAATTAAACTAGTGTATTGGGCTTGAAGTTTTGCCGTATATCCAAGATCTTTATATCCTTCAAAATTTTTAGCATCAATAACTGTAATAATTCCATCAAGTTTTAGTTGGTCTTTCATTTTGTCGATTTCCCATGCAATTGGAGCAGGGTATGCCGAACCCGAAGTTTCAATTAATATATGATCAGGAGAATATGTCTTTACGATTTCTTTAATTGCATTACCCAACCTGCCAACCAAAATGCAACATAGGCAACCGTTTAACATCTCGGTAACCTTAATATTGGAATCTTTTGCTAGTTTGGAATCTACTTCAACATTCCCAAATTCATTTTTAAGAAGCACCATTTTATAATCAGATGGCATCTGTTTAATGAGATTAAGAATAATCGTCGTTTTACCGGCGCCTAAAAAACCTGTGAAGACTGTTACTGGAATCTGCATAAAAATAATTTAACTATATTAGTTATAGCAGATTTTCAATAAATTGGGGAATATTACGCTAATGTAACTCCATCAACAATACCGAATTTCCTTAAAGCTTTGTAGCCTTTCATAGAAATAGTAATTGTTTGGACTTTACCTTCGAAGTTTACTTTGACCTTACGTAGATTAGGGATCCATGTTCGATTAGTTTTGTGTGCTCTAAATCTCCAAGCTCCACCACCACCAGAAGAACCTCTTCTATGCTTCATATTGTGACCAAAAGCCACTTTTCTACCTGTTAATGCACAAATTCTTGACATGATTGTTTATATTACTTAATGAAAATGAATATTACCTAACTAGACTTTAAAAGTCAAATGATTATAGCACAAATTATTTATGATAAGCCAACAATTTTAAAAACTTCTTTAATTGTTAACGAAGCTATTTCCTTAGCTCGTAATGTGCCCGATTCTAGTATCTTTTCAATGAGTTTAGGATCGTTTTCCAGCTTTTTTCTCAAAGCCCTCTCTTCTTTAAAATATTCTAAATGTGCCTTATATAGCTTCTCTTTTACTTCTACATCACCAACAGTTCCCTTTAAGTAACGAGACTTTAAATCATTAACTTCTTCAGTATTTTGATTTAGTAAATCATGGTATATGAATACTGGATTACCTTCGACAACACCAGGGTCTGTAGCTTTGATTCTGTTTGGGTCTGTATAGCAAGACATTATCTGTTTTTTAATTACGGCCTCATCTTCAAAAATACCAATAATATTACCTAAAGATTTACTCATCTTTCTTTTACCATCGGTTCCTATAATCTTTCCAACTTCTTTAGAAATTATTGGCACAGGTTTTTTAAAATAATCTTGTTTAACCATTTTGTTAAAATTATCAGCAATATCTCTTGTGAGTTCTACATGCTGTCTTTGATCTTCACCCACAGGAACCCCGTCAACGTTATATAAAAGAATATCTGCAGCCATTAGTATTGGATAATTGAATAATCCCATATTTATATCGGCATCAGAAACTTTTGATAATTTATCTTTGTAAGCGTGCATTCTTTGCATTTGAGCAAAGGATATATAGTTAGCTAAGACTATCGCTAGTTCAGAATGTTCTGAAACATCTGATTGCCTAAAGAAAATTGTTTTTTGAGGATCAACGCCTAGAGCCAAATAATCTAATATTACATTTCTAATATTATCTTCAAGTATTTTCTTATCTTTTACAGTTGTTAAGGCGTGCAAATCGGATACAAAATATAAGGTTTGATCTCCAGAATTCTGAAAATCAATTTGAGGCTTAACAGCCCCAAAATAATTACCAATATGTAGCTTTGATCCGCTAGGAGTTATCCCAGATAATATTCGTTTCATTATTTAAAAGTATTTAATACTTAATATACGATATGATATTAACATAGATTAATAGGGCAAGTCTTGTAAAAAAACATCTCGGCCATATATAATTGTTAATTCTTAATCTTTAATTTTTTTAAATGAACAACGACAATAGTTCAATGAAGTTAATTATAATTTCAGTTTTGGTAGGAATTTTTGTTTTAATAGGACTTACTTTTATATTTCACAAAGAAGAAGCTCCTGTAACACTTCCTATAAAAGTAGAGGAATTCACAGATTTCCAATGTCCTTATTGCGCCTTATATCACCCCGTAATTAAAACTATAGTTTCCGAATTTTCGGATAATGTCGATTACCGATTTGTAAACTATCCTTTATTAGAATTACACCCAAATGTTAAGATTGCTCATCAAGCAGCTATAGCTGCTGGCAATCAAGATAAATTCAACGAATATTCTGACCTACTATTCAATAATCAAGAAAATCAACTCGAAACAGACTTAGTAAAATATGCTGTAGAATTGAATCTTGATATTACAAAATTTACAGTGGATTTAAATAGCCAAGAGACAATTGATAAAGTTAATGCAGATATGACAGAAGGTCAAAATAGAGGAATAAATGCTACTCCAACATTTTACATAAACGGTGATAGAGTAATATTCAAAGCCGATGACAATCCAGAGATCGTTCTAAGAGCCAAGATCCAAGAGTTAATTAATAGAGTTAAATAAACTCGAGCTTTAAACTCTGTGTTTAGGAGATTTAATTAATCCGCATTTTTTGTATTTAAGACCTGATCCGCAAGGACATAGGTCATTTCTACCAATTTCAGCGTATTTATTTGCTACCTTTATTTTAGCTCCACTCCCTTTAGAAGCTCCGGCAGCAGACATTTCTCGCGAACCAGTTAGTAAATCCGTAATTTGTTCAACATTTGTTTGAATAGTTTTTGTAGGTTCAGGTTGTTTTACTGCTTTAATTTTTAAAAATCTAATTAATGCTTGTGAATTAATTTGGTCAACGAATTTTTCAAAAATTGTAAAAGCCTCGTTTTTGTATTCAACCAAAGGATCTTTTTGTGCATATCCCCTAAGCCCAATACCTTCTCGAAGATCTGTCATTACATCTAAATGATCAGTCCAAAGCTCATCCATAATCTGAAGATTGGTAATCTTAAACAAATCAACTAATGAACTTTCTAGTTCTTTAATTTTATTTTCTAATAAACCATGTGCTACATCATTAACTTCTGTGAACATATCCTGGACGGACTTGTCGCTGTTAAGAATGGAATCAAAGTTGTTTTTATTATTCAAATCAAAGGTTGAGAAAAGAGACTTTAATTCATTTAATAGTTGCTTTTTATCTTCAGAACTTAAGGATTTAAGTTCATAGTATGGGAAGAATAATTTATCAACTTCTTTTTCTAAATTGTCCTCGAGACTTGTCTTAATAAAGCTTTTAGATTCATCATTTTGATCAAGTTTTACAAGTTTCAATCGTTTTGCATAAAAGATTTCTCTTTGTTGATTGACTACATCGTCGTATTCAACAACTCTTTTTCTAATATCAAAATGGTAGCCCTCCATTTTCTTTTGAGCATTTTCAATGGCTTTGGAGATCAAGGGGCTTTGAATCGGCATATCATCAGGAATATTTGTCATATCCATAAACTTTTTAACCATATCACCACCTTGAATACGCATAATTTCATCATCCAGAGCTACAAAGAACTGGGTGCTTCCAGGATCTCCCTGTCTACCGGATCTACCTCGGAGTTGATTATCAACTCTACGAGCCTCGTGCCTTTGAGTACCAATAATATGAAGCCCTCCAACTTCCTTAACACCATCTTCTAGGGGGATATCAGTACCTCTACCTGCCATATTTGTTGCGACGGTAACGCTATTCATTTTACCTGCCTGAGATACAATAGCAGCTTCTCTTTCGTGAAATTTTGCATTTAAAACCTCGTGCGTTACACCACGTTTGTCTAATTGTGATGAAAGATATTCTGAATCTTCAATGGTAGTAGTACCTACTAACATTGGTTGACCAGTTTTATTAATTGAAATTATTTCTTCAACAACCGCATCAAATTTCGCCTTTTTATTTTTATAGATTAAATCGGTTTTATCTTTTCTAATATTTGGTTTGTTTGTAGGGATAACATAAGAATCAACTTTGTAGATCTTTGAGAATTCTTCGGCCTCTGTAAGAATAGTTCCAGAACCGCCGGATAGAATTTTATAAATCCTAAAGTAATTCTGAAAAGTTATTGTAGCTAAAGTTTTGGATTCTTTTTTAATCTCAACGCCTTCTTTTGCTTCAATAGCTTGATGCAGTCCTTCGGAATATCTTCTACCAGGTAGGATTCTACCTGTAAATTCATCCACTATTAAAACTTCGCCATCTTTTACAATATATTCCTCATTGTTTTTAAACATTGCTAAAGCTTTTAGGGCATTATCTAAGTGATGCGCATATTGATAGTCTTCCCAGATATTATTAATACCAAGTAAGCCTTCAACATAAGTAATACCTTCTTCTGTTAAGGTTACTGAGTGAGCTTTTTCATCAAGAATATAATGCGTGTCTGGAGTAAGTTTTTTTGCGATTTGCGCAAACTTTACGTAAAGATCATTTGAATCTTCTGCCGGAGCAGAAATAATAAGAGGAGTCCTTGCTTCGTCAATTAAAATTGAATCAGCTTCGTCAACTATACAATAGTAAAGTTCTCTTTGGGCACGATCAACGGACTTATAAACCATATTATCCCTTAAATAATCAAAGCCAAATTCATTATTTGTTCCGTAAACAACATCTTGTTTGTAGGCCTCGGATTTTGGACATTCCACTAGGTTAACTCCATGCATATCTGATAGACTTGCAACGTTTATTTTTTGTCTTTCTTGAACACCTTCTTTTCCTTTAAATTCTTCGAGTTTATCATCAGGGATAAATTTGTATGATGCTTGAGGAGTAATAATACCTACGGAAATTCCTAAGTCGGCCATTGCGTGCCCTGCGTATTCTCCATCTCTACGTGCTAAATAATCATTAACAGTAACAACATGTGAGCCTCTTCCGGTTAATCCATAAAGTGCTGCCGGTAAATGAAAGACCTGTGTTTTACCTTCTCCTGTTTTTAGTTCGGTCAATTTATTACCTTGAGCTAAAATGATTGAAGCTAATAGTTGAACTGGGAAGTGCTTTTTGCCAAATTTCCTATTATTAATTTCGCGTAAAAAACCAAACACTCTTGGCATATATTCTTGGAGTTTGTTATAAACGGCCTTCTCTTCTTTAGAAGTTTCACTAGATTTTTTAATATTATCAAAAGCATTTTCGGGAAGTTTTGAGATCAACTCTTTAAGTTCAAGTCTATAGCCCTCAACTTCTTTTTTCATATCATCAAGTTCCATCTTGGAAATTTCAGGTTCTAAATCAAGGATTTGATTTACAATGGGTTGAACAGCATCTAAAGCTTTAGTATTGGGATCAGAAAATCTTTTGAAGAAATTGAACATGGCTATAATAATTGAACAAAATTAAAGTCAAAACCTATTCTATCAATTTAATGTGAAATTGTAATTAATTTTAGCATTATCCTCTTTTTTATTAAACTCAATATGGCTTTCAGTATATGTGTGGACATTTTTGGCAATTATTGAGTCTGAATATTTTTGTTTTGTTATAAGCTGGTAGATTGAAGCAAGACTCCCAATAATAACTATAACAACGACAAAAGCTATAATGAAAAAAAAGATTAATCTAGAAGGGAACTTCATTGTTTATTTTGAAATTAAAGGGAATTTATGAAGGTAGGTATATTTAGGACCCATTCCACCTTCAATATCACTTTTAATAATTGTAAATTCGTTTACAGTAAATTCAACCGGTTCTAGTTCAAATCCTTTAATAATCGTTTTAACTTGCCTTCCAAAGCTTCTATTTTGCTGATGCTTTAACCTTCCTAATGTAATATGGTAAACATCCTTTTTCATATAAGCAGTAGGTATTACATCGGGTAAATCAAGCCTTTTAATTCGTATACCGACTTCTTTATAAAAAGCATTTAATTCGGGTGTGCCATCAACATTGTAAAAAAGGATTTGGGGGATTGTCTGATGTGGAAAGCCAAATCGCAATTCTTTAATGGCAAGAGTAATAGGATAAGTCTTTAAAGCAATCTCTTTTAAAACCTCAACTATTTTTTTAATTGAATGATCACTTACATTTCTACCTAAAAACTTTACCGTTAGGTGCATTTGTTCTAAAGTGACAAATCTAAAGTTCCTAGCTTCGTGTAAGAATATTCTTGTATTGTTATTTAATTGTCTTTTAACCTCATCAGGAAGATCGAATGATATAAACAATCTATACTCTTTCTTTTTAGGTTTGAATTTTCTTTCCATATTTTTTTAATGTTCAGGTTGAATCATACCATATCCACCGGACTTTCTGCGATAAATCATTGCATATTTCATGTTTTCAATATTTTTAAACATAAAAGAATCATGTCCTAATAATTCCATTTTTTCAATTGCTTCTGCAGGGTTAAGGGGACTATCATCTTCATAAATTTTTCTTCTTATTTTTGGAACATAATTAATTGGAGTGGAATCATCTTCAATTTTTGGAAGTTCAACCTCATCGATTTGTTCCATCTTCCATTCCTTATGCTTTGCCCACCTTTCTTTTTGGCTAGAGTAACGTTGAATTTTTGTTGTTAAAGGAAGTATCATTTCGTCAATTGTGTTATTGATATTTTGGCCAATTTGTTGAACCTTAATAAAGGCTTTAGGCATTTTAATATCAGCTTCTAGTTTATAGACCGGTTGGGCACTATCGACATTATTCTCTTGATCGATTTTTATTGTTATTTGTGAGAAATCTTTGGAAAATTTTGCAAGCTTTTGAACTCTTTCGGTAATGTATTCTTGTGTTGCCTCTGTAAAGTTTGGGATCCTAACTTGGAAGTTAACTTTTAACATTTTTTAATTATAAAAAATTAAATTATTAAAAGGACTATAATACTTGTAAGTATAACATATTCAAAAACGACTCCCCATTTAAAATCAGCATTAAGATAATGATGCAACAGCGAAAGAGTAAGGTAGTAGCTGTATGTCACCATTAAGGCCAACCTCAGACTTACACCCCATAGTAATATACCTGCTACAAAAAACAAAATATTAATTAAAAAGTACGCAAGGTTTATTTTATTAAAATGCAAAATCCCGTATCGAATAAGAGTGAAAAATAAAGCGAATATTAGAAGTATAAATAAAATTAAAACCATTAGCCTCAATGATTCGTATGAGTTTATAAAAATCTCACCAGTCCAGAAAGTATTAAAAAGAATAAACAACGAAATAATATCGTATACGTAATGTGTATGTGCTTCTACAATGAATTTATTTTTAAACCAAGCATCAATATTTTTATAGATATAAAAGAACAAAAACACATTTAATCCAATCTGAATCAAATAAGTTATGTAGGATTGGTAAGTTAAAAGGAATGTATTAAGAACAATAATTTGTGTTATAGGTAAAACATAATGGTTAAACACATTATGAAAACTGTGTGCCTTTTCTTCAATTGGGAGCATTAACTGCTTATCTTGCTTATAAACTGAGCTATCAATTGAGATCTTTGCTAGAAAAATTACAATTTGAGCTACAGTTAGGATTGCAACTATTTCAATATTATGCCGAAAACTCAAAGCCAAAATCTCCAGACTGATCAAGGATAATAAAAGGTTGTTAACAGAAATAGGTTTCATTATTAAATCAAGTTTTCATCCCAACTAAAATATTCCCGTCTAAATTTGATAGTAAACTCAATATTAGAACTATCGCGAAAATCGCGAAATTCAAAGCGGAATTTTTATTAACTAAACCTGTATTACCGGATTTATTAAGTACGTAGAAATCTAGTCCAAATAGAAAACTCAGAAAAATTGAAAAAGACAAGTTAACTTGCAACCTTGGATTTGCTTTAACATCAATTTTCGATACGTCAAAAAGATTTTGCGAAGTAATTAAAGATGAAAGGGAACTGGTTGGGATATCTAGAACCTTTGTGTTTCCGGCCTTATCACTAGCTATTATTGATATGAATTCAATATTACTTAAATCCTCTTCAGAAATATTAATTTGCCAATTGTTTTCGCCCAAATTTTCGAACTTTTTATTTAAACTTACAATTTCAATTTTCTCTGCAGTTGTATTTGATATAAGAAGGATTCCATTGTTGTAGCTGATGTTTTCAACTTTCAATTCAGGAGGAGTTAAGTCAATTAAAAAGTTTGTGATATTTGATGAAACAGTAGCACCATTAACATCAACGCCTTCAGCCTGAAGTAAATATTCCTGTTCAACCATAAAACTTTCAGGCGACCTAAATGTAAAATTGTCTCCCTGGGCTTCGACATTACCTATTACTTGTCCATTACTAATGAGTTCAATTTTGCTTACTGCCTTTGCCTTTCCTGATATTTCAAAATCCGTAATATTTAGAATGCTCCCATTTTCTGGTTTGTCTATAGTTAAGTCAGATGAAATCTTATTTGCAGAATCTGAATTATCAGGAATAAAATTTGATACTTCATTGTATCTAGCTCCAAAATGAACAACTATAACTGTGTTATTGTTTATTCCCTGATATTTGCCATAGGCAAAACCGATACCAATTTCAGTAAATTGATCATTTAAAATGTTTTCTTTATGAGTCAAGCTATTCATCCACGCATTCATCACACCGTCATTGTTTTCAAAACCTTCGGCCAAGTTTTCACCTGCATATAAATATACATAGCCTGAATCATCAAAAAAATCCCATGGAGATTTTCCATCAGGACAGTAATGTGACCAGCAATCAGCTTCAAGCATCGCTTGTGCCTTTTCTTTAGCGCTATTAATTAAAAGACTGTTTATTGATAATGGAGCTAAACCGTTTTCTTTTCTAACCTGATTATGCAAACGGTAAAGAGAAGTAAAATCGACAGCAGCGCGAGTATTCACCATACTCGTATTTAAGAAAATCAAATTAAAAACAAGTATGAAAATCAGATATAAAGAAAGAAAGGGCGATCTTATAAGATAAGGATGATATTTGTTTTCTGGACAAGGAATGAATAACCTTTTTATTTTACTCATTGAACATTGGTGGTAATTTTAAGTCCAAAGCTAATTTATTGATTGCTTTCTGCTCTCTTTCTACAGAACTTGCCCAATAGGGGTTACAATCCGGCCCACAATAAGTTCCAACTAATTTATAGGGATTGTTTAAATTCTTAACCCCATAACCAGTTACCATTTTTCTTGTAATTGTATCGATAGAATCGTAAAAGCTTGAAAATATTATCCTGTTTTCGCCTGAACCACCCCACCCCCAACAATTGAATTGTTTCAAAGAACTGGCTTTTGTACAAAGTTTAGTTTCAACATAAGCAATGGCCGGTAGAAAGGTGCAGTCTTTTGGTGATCCGTATTTATCACAGGCTTCAACAAAAGTATTTCCAAAGCCAATTAAGGGGGAGTTGTACTTCTCAAAATATTTATCTAATACAAAGGCACGATAATCCAGATAGCTAACCTCTACATAAGAATTTTGTTTTAGAAATATAACTTCGTCAGTATTTTGTATATATCCGCTTTTTACCTTGGGCACAGAAGTTTCTTTTTGTACATTGACATTCGATAAAGCGAAAATATTATAAACGTTATAGGCCAACACAAAGGGTAGTATGATGTTTACAAAGAATTTCAAAGCAATTTTTTGTGTTTTTAATTTATTCATTGAAATATGATATTGGTATTTCCCCCATAAAATCAAGTTCTAAAGCTTTTGATTTACTTTGCTGAACTAAATTCACATAATCTTCATCGGGTTCAGGTAATTTTGAATACGAAAGATATACTTGATAATTTAACAAAGGATAAAATATAGAGCTTGGATCCAGATTAAATATTATATACGTATTGTCCAAATTTATTTCCTCACTTTTATTAAGTTTAAGGAGTTCATCTGAAGCTAAAAGCACAGCCTTTTCTGAAGGATCTAACACATAGTCAAATTTATTTACATTTTTAATATACTTTTCCATGTTTTGGGAGTCCTTTAAAAAAAAAGCTGACTTTAGCAATATAAAATTAATTTCTTTTTGATATGATGGCGCAACAGTTAAAAAAGAATCCGCATACTTTATAAGATTTGTATAGTCTTTATAGTTTGAGAGGATCATAAATAATGAAAAGGCATTGGACTCTTTATCTACCGAAAGCAAGTCCACAAGCATTGCAAGATCTTTTTCAATATTTTCGAACTTTTTCTGTTGATAATAAGATTCTAGCAAAAGGATATGGCAAGAAAGACTTTCAGGGTTGTACTTTAGGCATCTTAAAAGATGAATTTCGGCAATTTCAGGAGATTTAAGTTTTAAATATATGCTTCCGGCGTATAGATTAGGTTTTTCAAAGAAACTATTCTCGTCAATTAATTTATCATTAAAAAGTTTTGCCAAAACCAAGTAATCATTTGAAAGCAATTCATGAACTACCTGGCTTAGTGCTAGGAGCTTAGATTCATCCGAATCGGCTAAATCAATGTAATTTACAATTTTATTAATTAACAATAGTTCTTCAGTATCAAACACCTGTGAGTTACTCGTAAGAAGAGTTGTATCTTCTAAAGATTGACTGAAGCCTAAAAGATTGTAATAGAAAATGGCCTTAGAAGAATCAAATGCCTTCAAAACAGGTAGCATTGAAGCCAGCTTTTCATCTTCACCAAGAATAATAAGACAATCAATATATTTTAGTAAGCTAGTTAAATCGGACGGGTCTTTTTCTTTAAGTAAGAAAAAAACATCCATGGCATCAGAAAAATCTCCATTATTAAATTTAATTTCACCAAGCTTTATAAAGATTTCACTTTCAAAGACTCCATTCACGATCCCTTTATTTAAAACGTTTTGTGCTTCTAAAGTATTATCGTATTTTAGGTAAAGATCAGCCCAATACATATACGCCTTGCTATATTTAGGGTTTTCGTTGGTAATTTTTTCTAGTTCTGAAAATGCCAGTTGATATTCATTTTGATCTACATACGAAACTACTTTATTAAGAGTAAGATCTTCTGATACCAATTCTTCTTCCTTATCTTCTTGGTAATTCTTGTATAAATTAATAAAAAGGGAGTAAAAAATGATAGAATTCAATACACCAAATAGCAGAATCAATACAATCTGTAATTTTGTAAATTTAGTCATACGAATAGTATAATTAATTTTTCGGAATAATAAAAATATAAGTGAGTCAATATAATATAACTAAAATTAGAAACTTCTCGATAATTGCCCATATAGATCATGGGAAGTCTACCCTGGCGGACAGATTGCTCGAAGTAACTAAAACCGTTCTCAATCGAAATAAAAAAGAAAGAATAATGGATACTTTAGAACTTGAGCAAGAAAGAGGTATAACCATCAAATTGCAAACTGCAAGAATGGAATATATCTATTCGGGAAAAAATGAAAAGTTCAACTCAATCGATCCATATATTTTGAATTTAGTCGATACACCAGGGCATGTTGATTTTAATTATGAAGTATCAAGAAGCCTTGCTTCATCAGAAGGAGCAATTCTTTTAATTGATGCCGGTCAAGGCATTCAAGCTCAAACATTAACGAATTATTATAAAGCAATTACTCAAGATCTTTTTATTATTCCTGTAATAAATAAAATCGACTTACCCAATGTGAATATTGAAGAAATCAAACAGAGTTTAATAAATACTTTTGGTTTTTCGGAGGAAGAAATTGTCTATACTTCTGGCAAAACAGGCGAAGGTGTTGAAGACTTACTAAATAAAATTGTTGAATTTATACCTCACCCTAATGCCAATTTAAACGAACCTACAAAATGTCTCATTTACGATTCGTTTTTTCATGAATATAAAGGAGTAATTGCGCTTGTTAAAGTTGTTTCAGGTCAAATTATGCCAGGAGAAAAAATCTATGCTATTGGTACTGAAAAAGTTATCGATCCTATTGAGGTTGGATTCACTAGACCCGAATTATTTGCCGGCAAAGAACTTCATACCGGTGAAATTGGGTATATTGCCACAGGGTTAAAAAGTATTAAAGAAATTCACGTTGGAGATACGATTACAAAATATGATGAAAACCATTTAAAGGTAAGTCAGCTTCCGGGCTATACCCCACCAAAACCAATGGTCTATGCAAGTCTTTACCCAATTGACGCTGATGAATTTGATGTTTTTAATGAGTCTTTACAAAAATTAGCTTTAAACGATTCCGCCTTAACATTTCTTAAAGAATCTTCTAAAGCCTTAGGATCCGGCTTTTTATGCGGGTTCTTGGGTCTATTACATTTGGAGATCACACAAGAAAGGTTAAGTAGAGAGTTTAACATTGAAGTAATTACAACCTCACCAAGTGTTGAATACTTAGCTGAACTTAATACTAAAGATTATTCGAAAATTAGTAATATCAATATTGCGAATATTGATGAAAATAAGATCCTGCACATTCATACTGCGATGGAATATCCAGATAAGACATTAATTAAATCAATAAAAGAACCATGGGTTTACTTAGAAGTGATAACTCCAGAAGAATACTTAGGTAATATTATGGATTTGTGTCAAAAAAATAGGGGACAGTATATTGAAATGCAGTATATAAGTTCAGCCTTAATAAACGGTTCCAAACAAGTAATTATTAAATACGAGATCCCAGTTTCCGAAATTATTACAAACTTTTTTGATAAATTAAAGTCAGTTTCTCAAGGATACGCTTCAATGGATTATTCCGAAACACACTATAAAGAAGCTTCCATTGAAAAGGTCGTAGTGATTATAAATCATGAGGTTGTAGAAGCTCTTTCCTTTTTAAGTCATTCTTTTAATGCTGAGTATAAAGGAAGACAATTAGTTGAAAAATTATCAGAATTAATTCCAAGACAACAAATTCCTATTCCTATTCAAGCAGGCCTTGGTATGAAAATTTTTGCCAGAGCAACCGTAAAAGCATATCGTAAGGATGTTCTTGCTAAAATGTCCGGTGGTGACGTATCTAGAAAAATCAAGTTGTTAGAAAAACAAAAGAAGGGAAAGAAGAAGGCAAAAGAAAAGTTAATTGGGAAAATTGCAGTACCTCAAGATGTGTTTTTAAAGGCCCTTAGAACTGATTAGTTTTACTTTTACGTTTAAGTCTAAACTTTCAGGGATATCTTCGCTTAAAGCAATTGTCCTTAATGAAAATCTAACCAAGCTTTTTGGAGCAATTTCTATTGTTTGATCAATGATTTTTGGTGAATCTTCGCTTGAATCGTAAATAATAGATTCGTTTTTATCGTTAACCATTAACAATTTAAGATTTTCATAATCTTTTTGCTCCAAATCAAAATATAACAAATACTTTATTGCGTAGTCGTTCGGGTTTTTTATCTCTACAAACTTATAATCATTTATAATTTTTTCCCTAATACCTTCAAGTTTAATATCGGCTTCTACATTAAAACTATCAGCGCTAAGCACTTTAAATGAAATATTGATGTCATCAAGAAGACTTAGTTCTCTTGAATTAACTCCTAGAACAGAATCATCCGCTTTTTTAACAAGAGGATTTAATTTCATGGAAAAGAAAAACGAAAACGAAAAAATACTTAGTAAAAGTATGGAAAGAATTAATTCAGTAGAAAAGTTTAAAATTTTTAATTTGTTTTTTTTAAGAATCTTCATAAAAAATTTTACAACTTTTAAGATAATAAATCTCTTCCAGTCATCTCAATAGGTTTTTGAATTCCGAGTATTTTTAACAATGTCGGAGTTACATCCGCCAAAATCCCAAAAGGGAATTCTCTTGAAGTTAAGCCTTCTTTAACAATTAATACAGGAACAGGATTAGTTGAATGTTTTGTGTCAATATTACCCGTTTGGATATCGATCATTTCTTCAGCATTTCCATGATCAGAAGTAACAATAACTGCACCTTTTTTGGATAGAACTTTATCAATAATTCTTCCCATACACTCATCAGTAATTTCGACGGCTTTGACCGAGGCATCTAAAACACCTGTATGAGCTACCATATCTGGATTTGCGTAATTAACAATATATACGTCATATTCACCCTCGTCGATTTTTTGAAGTAATAAATCAGTTACAGGAATTGCACTCATTTCTGGTTTTTTATCGTAGGTTGCGACATCTCTAGGAGATGGGACTTCAATTCGGTCTTCTCCAGGATACTGAACCTGTTCACCTCCATTAATAAAGTAGGTAACATGTGGATATTTTTCGGATTCTGCAATTCTAAGTTGTTTTAATCCATTATCTGCTAATACTCTGCCTAATGGATAAGTGATTTTATCAGGAGGAAAAGCTTGAACCTTAGGGAATCCCTTTTCGTAATTAGTCATACCGGTAAAATACAGGTCTGGAATTAATTCTCGCTTCCAGCCTGGAAAGTCAGTATCTTCAAAAGCACGAGTAATTTGAATAGCTCTATCAGCTCTATAATTGAAGAATATAACAGCGTCTCCCTTTTGAATAGTTGTTATGGGCTTGTCCCCGTCCATAATAATATAGGGCTCTAAATACTCATCATATATACTTTTTCCGTAACTATCAGATAGGGATTCTTTCCAATGTTTTATAGGATTTCCTTTACCTAAAACCATTAAGTCGTAGGCCTTCTTTGTTCGTTCCCATCTTTCATCACGATCCATTGCAAAATATCTACCAATTACACTAGCAATACGACCGCCACCAATTCTTTTTAAATCAACCTCGAGCCTAGTTAAGAATTTTTCAGCGCTTTGAGGAGGAGAATCTCTACCATCGGTAAAGGCATGCACAAAAAGCTTTGAAGCTTCAATTTTTTCATTCTTAGCCATATCAAGTAGAGCAGTTAAATGCCCATAAGATGAATGTACCTGCCCGGAACCAATACAACCAATAATGTGTAAGTTTTTACCATTTTTAACCCTAGCAAAAGCATCTTTTAAAACTTGATTATCAAAGAAAGTTTCATTATCAATAGCTGCGTCAATTCTTGGTAGTTCTTGGAATATTACTTTTCCCGCTCCAATATTCATGTGTCCGACCTCGGAATTACCATCGACTCCGTTAGGCAAACCAACGTGCAAACCGGCCGCATTTAGATGTCCATGAGGGTATTTGGGCCAATATTTATCGAGTACAGGAGTTTTTGCAAGACTAATTGCATTCCCCGGACCGGGGGGTGCGACACCCATCCCATCGATAATAACCAAAACTAAAGGCTTTGGTCTTTGAAATACATTACCCAATACTGGTAAAATAAAATATAATCATTTATATATAATAAGTTTTTTCTATTTTTTTTCAAGTTAAATATTATGTACCAACTAAAAAACAAAGAGCTAAAAAAGTTTTTAAAGCGACGTTTCAATCACCAATTAGAAATTTCTTTATACTTAGACAATTTTCAATACGCTAGAAATGTTGGCGAAATCTTTAGAATCGCTGATGCAACAAAAATCCAAAAGGTATTTATGGGGGGCACAACTCCAACTCCACCCTTTGGAAAAGATCTCCAAAAAGTTTCCAGGAAAAAAGAAGAAAAGATACCATGGGAAAAAGTCATAAATCCGGCTAAAACTTTTGATAAATTAAAAAAAGAAGGGTATTTAATTTTAGCCTTAGAAATTACAGACGAAAGTCCATCTTTAACCGATTACGATCTATCTGACGTAAATAAGGTCGTAATAATTCTAGGAAACGAAGTTAATGGCATCAATAAATCAACTTTGATGTATGCCGATAAAAGTATTATGATACCTATGTATGGTAAAGGAGCCTCTTTAAACGTGAGCGTTTCTGCCGCTATATTAATTTATTACTTAATATTAAATCGAAATGAAGAATAAACGAACCAAAATAGTTTGTACAATTGGCCCCTCAACTTGGGATATTGACAGTATCAAAGGAATTATCGAAAAAGGCATGAACGTAGCTCGAATCAATGGAGCTTTCGCAGATTTAGTCGAATTAAAAAGGGTAGCAGATTCTATTAGATCAATTTCTTCGGATGTCGCCTTAATGCTTGACATTAAAGGCCACGAAGTTAGGTTGAATAAGTTTGACGAAGCAATCCCTATTAAAGAAGGTGACGAAGTTATTTTAGGCCAAGAGGATGATAGGATTTTCCCTTCAACATATTTGGATTTGTACAAAGATCTGAGTGTAGGACAGGTTATTGTAATTGATAAAGGTTCGGCCGAACTTGTTGTTGAAAAAATCGAAGATAAAAAAATATTTTGTAAAGTTAAAAGAGGTGATTTTATAAAAGGTGGCAAAGGAATGAATTTGCCGGGATCACATCTTTCAAATCCACCTTTAACTAGTCGAGATATCGAACAGATTGAATTTATTATTAAGGATAACTGGGATTTTGTAGCTGCATCATTTATTAGAAATGACAAAGACATTCTCGAAATAAGGAAACATCTTAATGATTCCAAAGTCCAGCTAATTGCCAAAATCGAAGACCAACAAGGTGTTGATAACTTTGAAAGCATTTTAGCTGTCTCAGATGGAATCATGATTGCAAGAGGCGATATGGGTTCTGAAATACCATTTGAAAGACTTCCAATTATTCAAAAAGAAATTATATTTTCTTGTAACCAAGCCGCAAAACCAGTAATTACTGCTACAAATATGTTGGAATCTATGGTGGATGCACCGTTCCCAACCAGAGCCGAAATTACCGATGTCGCAAATGCAGTCCTAGATGGAAGTGATGCTTTAATGACATCCGCTGAAACATCTAGTGGTAAATATCCAATCCAAAGTGTTGAAACGATGGCCAAAATTTCTGGTGAGAGTGAAAAATACATAGAACCAACAATAATTGAACCAATTCAACTAGAAGACAAAAAGATCAATGTGGCTATGGCAAATGCAGCTTACGAAATGTATATGGAATTAAGTGATATTAATAAGATTGTTGTTTTTACCCAAACAGGAGCAACTGCAAGAATAATCTCAAGGCTAAATATGCCAGTTGAGACCTTTGCATTTGTTATGAACGATACTATTAAACGTCAACTAAACCTAACCAAGGGGATTACAAGTTATGTGATCAATAAAACCTGGGTTGATCGTGACGAAGTAGTTAAGGGTATGATTTATTTTGGAATTGAAAATAACATCTTTAATAAATCAGATAAGATCTTATTGATTGCAAGTAGCACACGCTCTTGCGATAAAGAGAACTGTCCCATTTACCCAAACATCTTTGAATACATAGAAATCTCAAACTTTCTTGACAAAGAATAAGGTCATTTGTTTTAATAGAAACATATCAATTTTTGAAGTCAGGTGAAATTCCTGCACTGTGCCGCAACGGTAAAGTCCGACCTATTTAATTTTGTTCCGAGCAGAACTTAATCAACTCTCTGCTTGGAGAGTTTTTTTATATTTATGAAAAACAAAATAATTTACATTCTAGTTGCAGTTTTGTTAGTAGTAGTTGCAGCATTTACAATAATTAGTAACAATCAAAAAACAAACACCGATAACACAAACTCGGTTTTGTTTAAAGAAGAAATCTTTACAATTGAAGTAGTTGCAACAAAAGGCGAAGTAGCAAAATATCCCTTTGCCTCATTAAACGACGAAACATTAGAACAAACACTCGACATTGCAATGGAAGACAATTTGTTTTCATATACAAAAACCGTATCCGATTTTGGCTCCTTTGTAACCTCGATAAATGATATTACTGCTGATTCAACTAAAGAATTCTGGAATATTCAAATAAATGGAGTAGATAGTCTTGTTGGAATATCTCAAATCAATCCAAACGAAGGAGATATTATTACTTTTACCTTAACCCAATTTAATTAAAGAATATGAAAAACAAAACTAATTTAATTATTTTGGCTATATTTGCAATTTGGACAGTTTTATTTAGAACTGTGCTTCATATAGCCCCAAATATCGAGTTTGTAACTGCTTTCGCCGCACTTTCGGGCTATTTGTTTATCAAAGACTCTAAGGCGTATATTTACCCCGTTATACTAATGTTTGTAACTGATTTACTAATCGGCAACTCAATCATTTTTATTTTTACGTGGACAGGCTTTTTATTACCTGTGCTTTTGTCTAAAAAGCTCTTAAACAAAAATCATTTCTTCAAGAATTCCACTTTTGATAAACTTTTTGGTTCGGTTTTAATCGGGTTTGGATCAACTATATTTTTCTTTTTGTGGACCAATTTAGGCGTAGTCATTACTACTTCTATGTACACAAAGGATATTTTCGGATTAGGCTTAAGTTATTTTAATGCATTGCCATTTTTGAAAATGCAATTAATTGGGAATTTACTTTTTGTTCCTGCCTTTATTTTTGCAGGAAGCTTTTTATTAAAAAGATTCCCAAGCCTTGCAACCAAATTATCTACTTTAATCCAAAAATAATTGGTATAATTCACTATTGAATTGCCAGATCGTCTAATGGTAGGACGAGGGTTTCTGGAACCTTTAATCTAAGTTCGATTCTTAGTCTGGCAATTTTTTCTTTTCTTCAAAAAGTTGTTCCAATCACTTCTAAAAATATATATAATTTATCATTATGAATAAATCTCAAGATTATTTATTGCTGTTATTACACCAGTTAAAGACGCCTCTAACTGGCAACAAATGGTTTCTAGAACTAATGCTTGATAAAAATTACAGCGTTTTAGCTCCAAAGCAAAAGGAAATTATTGATGACCTTATTTTCAATAATGACTTAATGATGACTCTAGTAAAGGATATGCTTACTTTGGTGAATTTTGAAAAACAACAAGGGACAAAGTTAATGCTTGAAAAGACCGATTTACGAGAGTTGGTAAAAAACGAAGTTAAAAAGGTTTCCCTAATGCTTAAAAAGAAAGAATTAGAAGTTAACTATAAAGGATTTGATGACCCGGTAGAACTTTCGCTTGATAAAATCAAAATGGGCTTAGCTATTCAAAACATAATTAATAATGCAGCCAAATATTCGAAAAAGGATAGTTCCATAAAAATCGAAATTGAAAAAGGAAATAATGAGATTATTTTAAAAATTCAAGACAGTGGGATTGGTATTCCAAAAAGCGAGGTTGCCAATATTTTTGGCAAATTTTATAGATCAAGCAATGCAATTAAAAATGAAACTGAAGGCTCTGGGTTAGGCCTCTTTTTAACAAGGAAGATTGTTGATATGCATAAAGCTGAAATCTGGTTTGAATCTAAAGAGAATTACGGTACAATTTTTTATATTAAGTTTAAGTTAAAAAATATTTAAATGTTTAAACACAAATTGTTATTGGTGGGTGACGAAAAGCCTTTAGCAAAAGCTTTAATGCTGAAATTGACTGACAGCGATTTTGACGTTGATTATGTTGATAACGGCACTGATGCCTATAACCATATTCTTAAAAACAAATATGATCTAGTTTTATTAGATTTGGTTTTGCCAGGAATGAATGGTTTTACAGTCCTTGAAAAAGTATCGAAGAATAAAATTCCAAATCCGATCTTAGTGTTTTCGAATTTAAGCCAAGAAGAAGATATCCAAAAGGTTATGTCCATGGGAGCAATAGGGTATTTAATAAAGTCTGATACATCACTTAATGAACTTATAATTTATATTAATAAATTTTTGACGAGTAAATGAATTTAACATCTGCCCAGATAATAGATTTGTTAGTTAAACAAAATTATCTTAAAAAAGAAGAAATCGATTCTGCGCTTCAAAAAGCCCCATCAAATGTCTTTGATCAATTATTGCAAGATCAAGTTCTAACTAAAGAACTGTTAGGTCAAGCCATTGCTGAATTTTACGGTTTAGAATATTTCAACTTCGAAATCAAAAAGCCCGACGTTGAATTACTTAAAGAATTTTCCAAAAATTTATTGTTCAAATACAATTTAGTTCCAATTTCATTCAAGAATAAAGAGATTGACTTTACTACTTCGAATCCAGAGTTAATCAAAGAGTTACAGGGAAAGTTCAAAAAAAGCAATCCTGACTTAAAGATACATTTCCAATATTCAAACGAAACAGACATTAAAACCTTTTTATCGAGTATTAAAGACCCTCTAAAAGACCGGTTAGCATCATATGAACCAAATGCCATTCCAGATATTTTCAATGAAATATTAAATGATGCAATCGATTTGAAAGCTTCGGATATTCATATGGAGCCTCAAGAAGACAAATCCGTTGTAATAAAATTTAGAATTGACGGGATATTAAAAATTATTACTGAAATTACTTATGATTTATTCCAAAGGATTCTTAATCGCATTAAAATCCAAGCAGGGCTTAGGATTGACGAGCATAACAAAGCTCAGGATGGCGCTTTAAGGTACCATTTTGAAGAAAGAGTTATGGACTTTAGAATTTCCATTGTTCCGGTTTTAAATGGAGAAAAGATTGCCATTAGAATACTTTCTGATTATATTCGCAGTCTTAGTCTTGAAGAATTAGGCCTTTCTGAAAGAAATCAAAAATTGATTTCTGATTCGTACAAAAAAACTTACGGAATGATCTTAACTACAGGGCCAACTGGCTCTGGTAAAACAACGACTCTTTACGCTGTTATTAAAAAGTTGAAAAGGCCTGAAATCAATATTACAACTATCGAAGATCCTATTGAATATAGAATCCCAGGAATTAACCAAATACAAATAAACGAAAAAAATAATATTACTTTTGCAAATGGTCTAAGATCAATTGTTAGACAAGATCCAAACTTAATATTGGTTGGAGAAATTCGAGATAATGAAACGGCTGAAATTGCTGTAAATGCAGCCCTTACTGGTCATCTTTTACTCTCAACTTTTCACGCAAACGATGCAGCTACAAGCATACCTCGTTTAATAGATATGGGAATAGAGCCATTTTTGTTAAGTTCAACTATTAATTTAATAATTGCTCAAAGGCTAGTACGAAGGCTTTGCCCAAACTGTAGATATAGCTACGAAATAACTAATGAAGAAATTAAACAGAACTATGATTATTTCCCCAAAAAGATACTAAAAGAGGGAATGCGTTTTTACAAAGGAAAGGGATGCACTAAATGTAATGATACAGGTTTTCAAGGTAGAGTTGGAATTTTTGAACTTATTTATATTACAAAAGAGATTCAAGAATTAATAATGTCTAACCCCACCTCTCAAGAGATTTGGGCCATTGCTTCAAAGCAAGGAGCAATATCACTTTTCGAAGATGGCTGGGAGAAAGTTGAATCAGGGATTACAAGTATTGATGAACTAGTTCGTGTAGCTCCTATTACCTTAAGCTCGACTTACGTGTATGAAGAAAAGAAATAACTTTTTCGAAAAATTAAAAAAAAATCTAACAAGAGATATTGGTTTTTCTAAAAATAAAACTGCCTTCTTCGAGAATCTTTCTTTGATGATTTCTTCAGGCGTAAACATAGAAAAAGCCTTTGAAACCCTAGAAAAAGAAACTACTGATTTATCTTTTAAAGATAATATCAGTTACATAAAAACTGAAATCCTTAATGGGAACCCCTTTTGGTTAACCCTGCAAAACGAAAATATAATACCCGAACATATTGTTTCGATAGTAAGGATAGGCGAGGAATCGGGCACACTATCAAAGAATCTTGTGATGGCAAGTGAACAGATGAAAAAGGATAATGAATTTGTTTCGAGAATCCGATCAGCTAGTATTTACCCGGTTATTATTTTCTCTTTGTTGATATTAATATCCGCAGGAATTGCGATATTTATTCTACCAAGATTCTCTCAAATATATAAAAGTTTTAATACCGAACTACCTTTTGTGACTCAAGTTTTTGTTAACTTGGGCGACTTTTTTCAAAACTATGGACTAACTGTTGTACCTTTATTCTTATTAATTACATTGATAGTTGTTTATATAGTCTTTTTTAATAAAAAGACAAAGCATTTAGGACAGTCGATTTTACTTGGAATACCTGGAATTAAACAGATTATTCAAGAAGTTGAGTTTTCAAGATTTGGATATATTATGGGGAACTTACTAGAAATAGGTATTCCTGCAGATAAAGCGCTTGCGATTATTGCTAAAACCACTTCATATAATGCCTTCAAAAAAGTTTACACCCATCTTGAAGTCGAAATCACAAAGGGCTTTACCTTTAATGATGCTTTTTCTACTTATCCCAAAATTCACAAATGGTTTAATGAATCTATAATTGAACTTGTCTCGACAGGCGAACAAACAGGTAATCTAAGCGAAATCTTTTTGAAGATCTTTGATATTTATTCTAAAAAGAGCGAACTTTCATCAAAAAACATTTCAACTTTGTTTGAACCTATCCTTTTAATAATCGTTTGGGTTGGCGTTGCCTTTATGGCGATTTCTGTGATTTTGCCAATATACAACATAGTTGGGAATTTGAACGATTTAACAGGGAACACTACCGAAAACACTGACAATCAAGTATTGGTCCCAACAATAGTTAAATCTGATAATGTCTTAGCTATAAAAAACAGTAGATTAAAAATAAACACCACAGACACAGGATATGTTAACGTTAGAGATTCTATCGGTGGTAAGTTAATTGCGAAGGTTAAATCCGGAGAATTCTTCGATATTGTCGAGAAAAATGCAGGTTGGTATAAAATTTCTGTTAAAGATACATATGGATGGGTAAATGCATCGAATGTTACGGAAATACCATGAAAGGATACACCTTAATCGAAATGCTTTTAACAATTGCTCTTCTAGCTATTTTATTCGCTGGATCTTATGCAATTATAGATAATAATTTTATCTATAGATCTGAAATCGAAGAATCTACATCGACCTCCATTAGAGCAATAAAAACAGCACAGGCAAATTCAATGATTAAATTAAACGACTCAAGCTGGGGGATTAAGTTTTTAAATGCTCAAATAATCGTTTATAAAGGAGATAACTATGCTACAAGGGATTCTTCTTACGATATTGTTTACCACTTAACACAAAACATATCTTTTTCTGGCGATACTGAAATGGATTTCGAAATAAATTCTGGAGAACTGGATTCAAATAAATCTATAAATATTTTTAATCGTGGTAATTTAAACAACACCTTAAACATTAATATATATGGCCAGATTGAAGAGTAAAAACTTAAAAGGGTTTTCATTAATCGAAGTGCTGGTAAGTGTCGCTTTGTTTTCTGTAATTACTTTAATAATAATTTCCTCTATAGCGAACAATATCCAAAATAGTAGCAATGCTGATCGAACGACAAAGGCCAATGCTTTACTAGAAAGCATATATGAAGGCGTATATTCATTAAAAACCTCTAACTTTGTTGGTTTAACTTCCGGGGTTCATGGAATCATTTTAAATAACACAAACCAATGGGAGCTTACCAATTCGCCCAACGAAATTGATGGCTATTTAAGAACGATTAACATAATTGACATTGATAGTCATGAAAAAGAAGTCCAATTAAAAGTTTCTTGGCAAGACAAAGAGATTGCAACAACCTCAAGGATTACAAATTGGGATAGGTTGTTTTATACAATGCATGATTGGTCTAATCCCATGGTTGTTTCGACCGTTAACCTTCCTGGCACATTTGAAGGAGTTGAATTACGTTCCCAGGGTGACTACCTTTATGTTGTAAGGCATGGAACAACAAGTAATTTTTGTATTCTAGATGTTGTTGACCCATACAACCCCATTCTTAAAAAGTGTATAAACGTTGCGCCTACTTTAAACTATCTCGAAGTTTCCGGTAACTACGCAATTTTATCCAGCACTTCAAATACACAAGAAGTTTCTATTGTTAATATTACAAATCCCCTGAATCCATTTGTTGAAAAAGTAATTGATCTACCCGGCGCCGGTGATGCGTGGGGTTCAAGGGTAGTCGGCAACTATTTATATGTTGTTACGAACCCCACAAACGAATCCAATAAAATGTATATCATTGATTTTACAATTCCGGCAAATGCTATCGTACTTAGCAAAATAAGTGTACCTGATACAATTATCGACATTTCAGTTTATGGAAATTATTCATATTTAACTACTGATAGTAATACCCAAGAAGTAGTTATAAGTAATATCACTGACAAATTGAATCCTTTAAATGTCGGGTCGATAAACCTACCTGGCAATGGAGATGGCTTTGTAATTCATACAAATGCTGAAAACAATAGATTAATTGTATCTGATACTGATGGATACATTTCAATATTCAATATTACAAACCCATTAAACCCAATTCTTCAAAAAGACTATCTGGTTAACGGTCGAGTTGGTGCAATGGCCGTAAACTATTCAAGTAATTACGTTTTTCTCGCAACTACGAATCCTACTAGGGAGTTCCAAGTTTTAAGGATTACTGACCCCTATAATCCAACCGTCTTTGGCTTTTTAAACTTACCCTCTGAACAATATGGTCTGGCATACAATTCTCAAAAAGACGTTCTCTTTTTAACAGGAGCAGGGCCAGATAAGGAACTTACAATAATTAAACCTGCAGAAACATTAATTGATGAATAGAAAAACAAATTTAAAAGCGAACTCGTTAGTTGAAATTTTACTCTATGTAGGGATAGTTTCGGCTTTGGTGCTTTCAATTGTAGCCGTTATCTTCAATTTAACCGATTCAAACAATAAAAGGCAGGCAATTGAAAAGGTGAATCTTGAAGCCCAATCTATCATTTTGTTTTTCCAAAAAGAGATGCGTTCCGCCAATTCGATTATTATTCCTACAAATAACCAAACAGGCTCAGTCCTTCAAATAATGTCCGACGGTAATTCCGTTCACGAAATTTCAATTCTTAACGGAAATATTTTTATTAAAGTCGATTCTGGAGTTCCTGTTCAGATCAACTCCTCGAAAGTAAGTTTGTATGATGCTCAATTTATAAATGCCAGTAATGTAAATACTACCGGCTCAATTCTTTTTAAATTTAAGTTAAGATATGATACTGAAAACACATTACAAGCTTTTAATTATAATCAAAGTTACGAATCTAGTTTTACAATAAAACGATATGTTGCAGACTAATAGGAAATACAATGGCTTTGTTTCAATAATAACAGTTGTTATTTTGTTAATCGTTGGATCGGTAATTATCCTTACCAGTTATCAGATTAATACTGATTCCTTTGTTACAAATAAAAACATCAATTCATACTTTAAGAGTAGAACTGCAGCACAGTCTTGCATGGAAATAGCTTTAAACAAGTTAAAAGTAAATAATAGCTACTCAGGGAATGAGGAGATTCAGCTCGCTTCAGATTCTTGCTTTATTGAATCAATTACAGGTTCTGGCAACATTAACAGACTTGTTAAAGTTCATTCAAACATTCTTGAAACTAATTATTCTATCGAAGCTTATGTTCTTGAAATAAACCCAAAAATTGTCTTCGATTACTACATAGATGGAACAGATTAGTGTTAAAATCTACCATGAAAATTAAAGTCCCAGCAAAAATAATTTTATTTGGCGAACACAGTGTGGTTTACCCTGGGAACTCTGCAATACTAACCACAATAAATCTATTTGCGACTTTTACATCATCCCAAAACCAAAGCGATAATTTCGAAATTTCATTCCCACAAATTAATGGGAATATTAAAGTAAGTAAAGGTGAAGCCGTCGCTTGTTATTTAAAAGCCAAAAAACTTCGTAGTGATTATCTAAAAACAAACGACATTTCCAAGCTTAGAATTTATGTTAATGAAGATTTCAATTTCTTTAAAATTATAATCGGATTAATTTTAGATAAAATCTCGCTTAAATCCTTTGTTAAAATCAACATTGATAGCGAAATTCCCATCGGTTCAGGGTTAGGATCTTCTGCCGTTATGTCAATTGGGGTTATCAAATCATTGTTAACCCAAAATGAAATCGAATTTACAAACGATTTCCTTTTTGAACTTTCTAAAGAAATGGAGGATTTTCAACATGGTCGGTCAAGTGGGGCTGACCCTGCCTGCATTATAAATGAAGGTCTAATTCTTTATGAACATGAATTAAATGGTAATAGAAAATTCTCTAGAATTAAAACCTCAGTCGATATCTTTAAAGATCTATATTTAGTATTTACCG
>CAZLRZ010000002.1:18357-25895 GCA_964562165.1 uncultured Candidatus Saccharibacteria bacterium | reverse complement strand
TCTAGAATTAAAACCTCAGTCGATATCTTTAAAGATCTATATTTAGTATTTACCGGGAAACCCAAAGAAAGCACAGGGGATATGATTGGTTTAGTATCCATAAACAAAAACAAATTGGAAGTATTTAAAAAGATTCAATCCTTAATTGCTAATTTAATAGAAACCGAATTCAAGGGTTTTAATGAAGCTTTAAATACAAATTGCCAACTATTAGAAGAACTCGGATTTACAAATTCAAAAGTAAACGTATTTCTAAAAGAAGTAAGAGAGCAGGGAGGGTTTTGCAAGATTTCAGGTGCAGGAGGGTTTGGCGATGAAGGCTCCGGTTTAGCCTTAGTAAAAACTCAAGCCAAAAAGAATTTACAACTTTTAGTTAAAAAGTATAATTTTACAATTCTAAATTATGAAAAAAGTAACTGCGATAGCTCCCGCTAATATTGCTTTTATAAAATATTGGGGTAGAACTGATAACGAATTGTTTTTGCCTCTCAACCCTAGTATTTCCATGACTATGGATAAGTGTTTAACAAAGACAACTGGTTTCTTAGATCCTAATTTACAAGATGACTTAGTAGAACTAAAAGAATTTAATTCAAATAAATATACAATTCTTGATAAAAATAACGACATAAAAGCAAAAGATGTATACAACCAAATAGAGAGAATACGCGGCTTAACTAACATAACAACAAAAGTTCATATAAAATCCGAAAACAGCTTCCCCTCTGACGCAGGGATAGCTAGTTCAGCTTCAGGCTTCTGTGCTTTAACAGCTTGCTTATTAAATCTGTTTGATAAAGAGGATCTATTTTTAGATAAAAAAGAATTTTCAAAACAAGTCCGCTTATGCGGTTCCGGTTCTGCAGTTAGATCCGTTTACGGGGGATTTGTTGAGTTTACTTCAGGGAAAACTCACGACGAAAGTTTTGCTGTTCAATTATATGATGAAAACTACTGGGATTTGTACGATTTAGTTTGTATAGTTGACCCTTCAAAAAAGAAAGTGTCCAGTTCTAAAGGACACATGGCTTCGGAAACAAGTCCATTCATGACAGCTAGACAATCCGAATTACCCTCAAGAACACAAAAACTTAAGGATGCTTTATCAAAAAAGGATTTACAGCTTTTAGGGGATTGCATCGAAGAAGATGCCATTTCAATGCACGTTGTAATGATGACTCAAAAACCACCCTTGTTTTACTTTGAACCTGGAACTATATCAATTTTAAAGCAGTTAATTAGTTTAAGAGAAGAAAAAAACATTTATGGATATTTCACTATTGATGCAGGTGCAAACGTGCATGTTATAACTGACTCAAAGAACCTTGAAGGTCTAAAATCTGAACTTTTGGGAAATTCTTTTGTGAAATCAATTATTGTTAATAAACCATACAAAGGTGCTTATTTAACTGAAGATCATATATTATGAAAATACTTATAACTGGAACTTCAGGTATAGGAAAAACCTTCCTTGAGGAGTGTCTAGCTAAAAATTTAAGGTTTTATGAATTACCTAAGACAACAGATAGAAAACAAAGGCCGAGTGAAAAAGATTCCAAAGCTATAAAGTTCAAAAGCAGAAGTGAGATCGAGAGCAACTTGGATTTATATTTTTTTAAGTTAAAATACTTAGGTTATATTTATGTTTGGGAAAAAAGCGATTTACAAAAACACGAAAATCTAGTAATGGCAGTTACTCTTGAGAGCATGGAAAAACTTTTAAAAATGGACTTAGGATTTATACCAATTTTATTATACGTATCTCCAACCAATCTCAAATTATTAGCTGACAGAATGAAGGCGAGATATAATTATGATTCATTAAAAGGGCAAGATTTAGTTGATGCTAAAAAGATGCTGAGAGATAGAATGACTCTCGCAAAAATAGAATCTGTAAGAATTCAAAAATACATTGATGTAATTCCGAAATACAACAAACTCGGAAGAGCTTTCGAAATTAAGGATGATACAACTTTATTTAATGAAGTTATCCCTTATATTAAAACTCTTATAAAGTCACAATCTTCTCCCAAGGCAAATCTTCCTTAGTAAAATGCCCATAGGCTGCGGTTTTTTGATAGATTGGATTTCTGAGTTGCAATTTTTCGATTATAGCGAGAGGTCTAAAATCAAATTTCTTTAAGACTTCATCCGCTATTTTATTACCATCACCATCAACCGCAGTAACCATTAGTGGGTCTGCTCTGCCAATTGCGTATGCAACAGAAACCAAACATTCTTTAGCATAACCGTTGGCAACAAGGTTTTTGGCTACAAATCTGCACATATAAGCAGCGGAGCGATCGACTTTGGTTGGATCTTTCCCGGAAAAACATCCGCCTCCATGAGGGAACTGTCCACCATATGTATCTACCATGATTTTTCTGCCTGTAAGGCCTGTGTCAGCCTCGAAGCCTCCTTGAACGAACAATCCGGTTGGGTTAATTAAAATTTCGATTCCTTCGTGATCTATTCCCTCGTTTTTTAAAACAGGGTAAATTAGTTTTTCTTTTAATTCTTTTTCAATGGTCTTTAGATCGATCTCTTTTTTATGTTGGGTACTAATTAATATTGTTTTAAGTTTACCTTTATTGATAGTCACCTGTGCCTTTCCATCGGGCATTAGCCAATCAGCCTTTCCGGAATTTCGTAAAACCTCTAGACCTTTTGTGAATTTGTTAACTAAACCATAACCAAAAGGTAAATAATCTTTTGTCTTATTCGTTGCGTATCCATACATTATGCCTTGATCTCCGGCGCCTCCGATATCAACTCCCATTGAGATATCAGGAGATTGCTTAACAATTCTGGTGATGATTTCTAATTTGTCTTTGTAGCCAATTTCCGAGTAAACTTTTTGTGCAATTGCTTTATAGTCAATCTCGGCTGTAGTTGTAAGTTCTCCGCCTATTACTAACAAATTATGACCTCCAAAAGTTTCTATTGCTACTCTTGAATATGGGTCTTGCTCTAAACAGGCATCAAGTATGGCATCGGAAATTTGATCACAAACCTTATCTGGGTGACCATTTGTAACACTCTCAATTGAGTACATATCTAAGGATATATTCATTGTATATACCTAAAATATAAAATATTAAATTGTGAAGATAAAGGATTGTTTTTGTTATCTTCTCCTAAATTTCTTTAGGACTAGAATTGGCACCAGATGCTTTTTTGAAAGATTTTAGCTGGTTGCCGACAGATCATTGGGCTAGATCCCTAACTGTCTCTTGATAATTAATGTTTTCATTTTAAACTACTTAGCTGTAGTTTTCAAATACTTTACAAAAGATTTCACAAAAAGCAGATATTCTGCATGCGACCAAGTCAATGGCTTAATTCCATAACAATACCCAGATAATGGATCAATTTGCTCTGAAATTAACCCGGTTGAATCAAAATGCGACATTACAAAGAGTAATATCTTTTTGGCGAACTCAAAATCTCCATACTTCAAGGCCAATCGACCTCTCCACATTGTAGATAAAAACCAGGGGTTGCCGGTAAGATCCTTAGCTACTCTTAGATAGTGGTCATCTTCTTTTCTAGCAACTCCACCTATGTGATTTTGAATAAATAGACGAGAATCATAATCTTGAATGGTTCTACTGAAATCAAATTCATTATCAGAGTCCATGATTGCGATTAAGTACAAATTCGAATCTGCGCTATAGTCTTTGATAATTGAAACAGTATCGCGATCGTACCTTATACCTTTAATAAACTTTCCATCCTCGATTAAATATGTCGAAATATCTTCTTTTAATTTCATTAGATAATCAGAAACTTCTTTTTCAAGCTTGTTTTCACCTAATTCATTTAGTATTTGCAAAGAATTTTTCAAAGAGAAATATACAAGCAGGGCATTAAACGTGAACACCCCATAGTATTGCTCCCAAATATCATAGCTAGGTAACGGTAGCGAGGTTTTGTTATATTGTTTGAAATTAACAATCGGTTTGTTTTTAAATCCGATTGAGTATTCTGCAATATTTGAAGTGAGTTTAGTTGTTAGGAAATTGAACTTCAAAGAAAACTTCACAAGCTTTTTTATATAACCCGAGTACTTATTAAGAGCTTCTTTAGTATTATTTAATTTTAGAAATTTACTTAATTCATATAACCAAATATTAGTTGCATCTTGTTGAATTGGGATGATTTCTTCACCGGATTCAGAAATATAACTATGCCAGGTGCTTCCTAACGATTCCGTGCCTTTTTTTGCGGAAGGTAAATATTTATGGTAGAAGAAGCCTTTTTCATTAAGCAAGTCTAGTGAGGCATTCATTACTTTTGAAAATTGCTTCATGTCTTTAATGGTTAGCAACGCATCAGCGACAAAGGCGCCATCACGAGGCCAAAAGTATGAATAATGGTCTTTCCCGTTGATTTTCA
Organism: uncultured Candidatus Saccharibacteria bacterium; assembly: GCA_964562165.1. Lineage (GTDB taxonomy): Bacteria > Patescibacteriota > Dojkabacteria > B142 > OLB20 > JAKQLP01. The sequence continues at coordinate 21,497 of CAZLRZ010000002.1, read as the reverse complement.
AAAATTGCCCATCATTACCTGCGGTAACAAGCCCATTATTATTTGTTTGCGAATGGAGTATTAAAATTGATCTTTGATAATCCTTAACTATTTGAGCAAGATCTTCATTTGTGAACTTTTCTGCAAGTAAGGCAACATTTTTTATATTTACAAAATCATCCAAAAACTGGCTAGAAGCGATTTCTTGCTTCTGAATTAAATAACTTGGATTAGTTTTGCGCGCCTTTTTAACTGATTTAATTAGATCGTCTTTGTTTTTTGAAAAACAATAAAAAAGTAAATGTTTATCGCGGCTTTTTGCCCCTAAATCTGAGAAAAAGGAAATGCACGAAGAAACATCTCCAGTACTAACGGGATTAAAATCCAACTCACCTTTATCATTTGGGATTGATCCATTACCTTCGTTATCCGATTTCGCAGCACACGACATTTGGTAGAATTTAGAATTAGAACCTATAGCAATATGCCTTTTCTTTTTATAATGCCATAAGAAACCTTCAGGCTGATACCAAATCACGGTATCACCAATAGAATTTTCCAAAAGTGAAAAATTATTTTGGAAGATGACTTTAATCTCGAGGGGCTTATCAGAAAGGTTTTCAAGAGTTATATGTCTAAAAAAAATCGTTTCCTTTTCGAAAATAATATTGTCGATTTTGCATTTAAACCTACCTTTTTTTTCTGTGTAAACTATCTCGCCAATTAATGAATCTGCTAAATAGTTAATTTCGATATTGAAATTTTCTGTATTTACTTCAACTTTTTCATTCTCAACAAAAAAGAATACCGGGTTTACATTCGAGGATAGCTGATTTTCTTCTCCCACATTGGGGAAGTAAACGTCCTTTGTATTGCCATTATAGTCAATATTTATTAATAGCTTTTTATTTGATAATACTAGGGCAGTTGAATACATTCTATTTTTCTAAAACATAATAAGCTTCAAGAAATAAGGCATAATTCCATGCCTGAGATAACGTTCCGTCCGGATCCTTTGCAGTTGGATCAAAAACTTCGGGCAAATAATTTAAACCCTTTTCTTTAATAACGTCATAAAACTTTGTTAAGCCTTTTTTAATTTCGGGTTGAGCAGATTTCCCTTTGTAATTGAATAAAGCTACATAATAAAACCCAAGTAAATACGGCCAAATTGCTCCATTATGGTAGGCTTTGTCTCTTTCTTCAAGAGTGCCCTTATATGAAGATATAAAGGCCGGATCGTTTGGTGAAAGCGTATATATTCCAAAATCATTTAACAATTCTTTTTCTACTGTTTGTAATATCTTTTCCCCTCTAATTTTGGGGAAGACTTTAAAAGGCAAAGCCAAGCCCAGTAGAACATTTGGCCTTATTTGATCGTTCTTTTGAGAATCATTTATATAGTCATATACAAACCCAATTTTTTCAATATAGAAATCTTTATTTATATTTTTATGTAGATTTTTTATTATGGGTTTTAAGTTTTTAATTAAGCAGGTTAATTTTATTTTCTGTTCAAAAAACTCTAATATTTTTAGTGCGTTATACCATAAAAGCTCAATTTCAATTAGGTAGCCAAATCTTCCAGTAGCCGACTTTCCCTTAATCGAAGAATCCATCCAAGAGAGAGAAACTTTTTTATCATCCCAGGTTATATATCCTTTACTATCCATGTGAATACCAAAATCCGTTCCGTTAATATATTCAGAAATTATCTGATTAAATTCATCAGATAGATTCAAAATTGTTTCTGAATCTTTAGTTTCAATAAAGTAATAATATGCAGAGACGATAAACCATAAACTTGCATCAATCGAATTATATGACTTACTAGTAAGTTCATTGGGGATTAGTCCGTTTTTTAGGACTTTTGCCCAAGACAATAAAAGCTCTTTTGCAAAATCATATTTTTTAGTAACAAGTAAAAGGCCCTTAAAGGAAATAAAAGTATCGCGGCCCCAGTCGTTAAACCAATGATAGCCTGCAACAATTGATTTTCGATTATTATAGTCAATCAAAAAGTCATCCGATTTTTCGATCAAATATTTCCTAAAGTTTTTAAATGTATTTTTATCGGGTTTATCATCATCAGTCATTTCAATAGTAGGCTTTAGACTATTGCTTATTTTTCCCGGTTCATCTTTAAAAACATCAACATAGTTAAACTGCAAAGTAATATAGTTGTCGCCAGGTTCGAATTCATATTGAAAAGTCCCAACTTTGATTTGATCTTCAATCGAATCTAATCCGCGTTCTTCTTCAATTCTATATTTAAAATCATTGTAAACAGTCTGCTCAAGATCAATATAATAATTAGTATTCAATAAACTTTGGGGGTTAAAGGACAAGACTTTAATTGATAGTTCTTCGTTCTTTGATAGCTCAATATCTAAAGTATTAAGGTATTTTTTTGTTTTAAAAAAATCTTTATTAGAAAATTTCTTCAAGCTATGTATGCTTCGATTAGTTATAAAGGGCGACACATCAAGCTTAATGGGGGTTTTATTATTTATTTCATATTTAATAGTGATCGAATTATTTTCTTGTGAAAGATTAATTTCCTTAACAATTTTCAAATCATCTACCAAATATTCAATTGCAATTGCATTAGACTTTATAACCGACTTTTTAATGTAACTTAACCCATCGGGAGATTTAACACCGGATTTAAAGTTGAAAGTATTTAAGTAATGTTCTTTGTTATTTATTGTTAACTTCTCTTCGACAGATCCTACTATCACTTTTCTATTGAGATTTTCATCCGAAACTATGAGTAATCCGTGGTATTTTCGCGAATTTCCATCGACAAGATCGCTAGAAGAATATCCTCCGATTTGATTAGTTAATAAATATTCATTCTTCATGGGCAGTTAACAATTTTAATCTTTTTCTAAATAATCCAAAAACCTACGTATCGCTAATACTACTAAGGCTAATACCATAGCACCCAAAACTATATATATACCGACACTTAACAAATTGTATGTATTTTTACTTGAGGCAAATGAATCTAATGTTGGGGTAACTTCGAATTCTTTATTTAACACAATAGGAATTTCAATATTGTTAACATAGTTTCGTTCGTAGGCTGCGGCAACAACCTGCGTAGCTAATGTCATTTCATAGTTTTTTGAAAGAGTATAGTTAGTTTTAGGCTCGAA
>CAZLRZ010000002.1:5705-18257 GCA_964562165.1 uncultured Candidatus Saccharibacteria bacterium | reverse complement strand
TAGCAAAGACATTACCCGTAGTTAAAAAGACAGAAAAAACCAAAACAAGTAAGGGAATTATTATTTTCAATAATATCACTTTAATATAGAACAATATTATCTATATTTGAGGAAGAATTCAATTTCTAATTTCGTTAGATACCAAGAAGCTTATTTATTAAAGATTCTGCTAATTTAGGATTAGCCTTGCCTTTAGTAGCTTTCATAACTTGGCCGATTAAAAATTTTGTCGCATTAGGATTCTTTTCTATTGTCTTAACAACATTGGGATTGTCATCAATTACTTGTTTTACAATCGCTTCTATGGCTTTATCGTCATTTATAACCAAAAGATTGTTTTTTATTGCATATTCTTCAGGATCTTCAGAGGTTTCAAATATTGCAGATAAAATTTGTTTGGCAATTGATCCAGAGACTTTCCCGGATTTTAGCATTAAAACCAAATTTAATAGGGTAGAGGGTTTTAACTTTAAATCTTTTAACTTTACTTTTTTAGCTTTCATTAAAGCAGACACATCACCTATAAACCATTTTGCGACTTCTTTTACGATATCTGCATCTTTAACATCTTTAATTGCATCTTCAAACCAATCAGCTTTTTGCTTTTTTGAAATAATTGTTTCCGCAGTAGATGGTTCAATGCCATAGGCTTTGATATATCTGTCCTTCTTTTCTTGAGGTAACTCAATTATTTGTGACTTAATTTCTGCAATTTGTTCGTCAGTAAATATAATTGGTGGAATATCTGGTTCTGGAAAGTATCTATAATCATCAGAAGATTCTTTAATTCTTTGACTAAACGTCTTTCCAGACATATCTTTAATACCACGTGTTTCTTGTATTGGGGTTTCGCCTTTATTGAGGATTTCGGACTGTCTTTCAAATTCATATTTAATAACTTTTTCTAAAACCGATATCGAACCAATGTTTTTAATTTCGACTTTGTAGTTCGGCAATTTTTTAGTACCGGCTTCACGAAGCGAGATATTAACCTCAAATCGCATTTGACCTTTTTCCATATCGGCGTCCGATATATCCAAATATTTAACAATTTGTTTTAATCTTTTTGCAAACAAATTAACTTCTTCGACATTTGAAAAGTCTGGCTCAGTAACAATTTCAGCTAATGGAACACCTGATTTGTTGAAGTCTAACTTTGTTTCATTGTTTTCGTGAATTGACTTACCTGTATCTTCTTCCTGATGAACTCTTGTTATTCTTATCCTATGAGAATCGCCGTGAATATCATATTCTAAAAAGCCATCATATCCAAAAGGAAGATCATATTGTGAAATCTGATAACCCTTTGGCAAATCGGGATAAAAATAATTCTTTCGATCAAATTTGGAGAATTTATTAATTTTGCAGTTTAATGCCAAACTTAATTTTATACATTTTTCAATTGCTGCTTTATTAGGTACAGGCAATGCCCCTGGTAACCCTAAACAAACAGGGCATACATGAGAATTAGGTGAAGATTGAAAATATTTAGCATCGCATCTGCAAAACATTTTTGAATTTGTTTTAGTCTGGACGTGAATTTCTAGTCCAATTACCATTTCTAAATCTTTCATTTGTTTATTCTGTTTTCAAAAATATATGCTGTATTAAGAACTAACTGTTCTTCAAATTGTGGAGCAAAGAACTGCATACCAATAGGAAGGTTTTCAGCATTAAAACCAATAGGGATTGAAATACAAGGAAGGCCGGCTAATGCGCTTGATTCAGTTAGTAAATCAGCCATCTCTCCAAATAAAGGATTATCTTTTGAGGATCCAATTTTTGGCGCTGGCCCTGGCATTGTAGGCCCTGCAATAATATCTACTTTCTTATAAGCTTCTTTAAAATCTTCAATGATCAAAGTCCTTACCTTTTGTGCTTTTTTATAATATGCATCGTAGTAGCCTGCAGATAGTGCATATGCACCAGTCATACTTCTCTGTTTTGCTTCGTTCCCAAAGCCTTCTCCACGATTTAGAGCAATTTGTTCAATAATTGTTTCGGCTTTTAAAGCGGAATTATACCCATATCTTATTCCATCGATCCTTGCTAAGTTTGAAGATACTTCTGATCTACAAACCAATGTGTAAACTGCCATTGAATATTTTGGATCAATCAAATCAATTGGAATGATTTCGGCACCGAGTTTTTTATATTCTTCTAAAGTTTTTTCTACAAGATCCTTTGTAAACTTATCTATCCTTTCATCTAAGAATTGTTTTGGTACACCAATTTTAATTTTAGTATTTTTATCTGTTAAATTTTCGAAATATTCAGTTTTAGGTTCCTTAATTGAGGTTGCATCAAAGTCGTCACCACCGGCTAATACATCACTAACAATTGCCAAATCTCTAACAGAATTTGCCAAAACACCAGGTCTATCTAAAGAAGAGCCCATAGCAATTACACCATATCTTGAAAATCTTCCATAGGTAGGAGCAAAACCATAAACCCCGCACCAAGCGGCAGGGCCTCTTACAGAGCCAGCTGTTTCGCTACCGATTGCATAAGCAGCAAAATTTGCGGCAACTGCTGCGGAACTACCTCCAGAGGATCCACCAGGGATTCTACTAGTATCATAAGGATTTTTTGTTACTCCGTAATCAGAAGTTTCAGTAGATGAACCGTGGGCAAAAGCATCTAGATTTGCCTTACCAACAATAACCGCACCTGCATCTAATAATCTTTGGGTGACAGTTGCATTATATGGAGAAATATAATTATCCAAAATCTTACTTGAAGCTGTGGTTTTTGTGCCAATATAATTAAAGTTGTCTTTTAATGCGACTGGAATGCCTGCTATTAAAGAGATTTCTTCTTTATTTTTAATTTTTTCGTCAATAATAGCAGCCTGTTTTAATGCCAAATCTTTAGTTAATGTTACAAAAGCGTTAATTTCTTTCTCTCTTTTTTCGATTTCCTGGAAATATGAATTGGTTAGATCGGTAGAAGTAACCTCCCCTGAAACTAAACTTTTATGTAATTCTTCGATTTTCATATTATTTTATAACCCTTTTAACGGTAAAGTAATCATTCATTAAATTTGTTTTGTTGGGATATTCTGAAATTTTGAGACCCGGCTTTACAACATCTTCAGCCAAAACATTTACTAAACCATGTGTCTGAGAGGTTTCGGCGGTTTTTGATGTGTCTAATTCTTTTAATATATCAACAGATTCAAGCACAGTACTTAATTGATTTTGGAACTTTTCAATTTCCTCGTCTTTTAAATGAATTTTTATTAAACTTGCAATTTTTAGGACTTGTTCTTTTGATAATTTGGTCATTTTCGATATGCTCTATAAGTTGTAATTTTAAACCATGGGCATGTCAAAAGCAATATTGTTAAAAAAGCGGTTCGTAATGTATATTAATACTATGAAAAATTTAAAATTAATTTCCTGGAATGTTAATGGCATAAGAGCCGTTTTTAAAAAAGGCTTTATTGAATGGTTCACAAAAGAATCTCCCGACTTTCTATGCTTGCAGGAGACTAAGGCACATGAAGATCAGCTTCCAATGGATCTGCGATTAGTCCCTGATTACACATCATATTTTTCTTCAGGTGAAAAAAAGGGCTATAGCGGCGTTGGAGTTTATGCAAAAGAACAAACTTTATCTTTTTCAAACAAAATTGGCAAGGACGAATTCGACAATGAAGGCCGGACAATCATTTTAGAATACCCTGAATTTTACCTACTGAATATTTATTTCCCTAATGGCCAAAGGTCACACGACAGAGTCCAATTCAAAATGGATTTTTATGATCAATTCTTTAAACTAATTAAGGGACTTGAAAAGTCAGGCAAAATGATAATTTTTTGCGGTGATGTAAATACTGCACATAAAGATATCGACCTTTCTAGGCCAAAAGAAAATTCCAATACTTCAGGATTTTTACCTATCGAAAGAGCCTTTTTAGATAAATTAACTTCAAATGGTTACGTTGATACTTTTAGACACTTTAACAAGGAACCAAATAACTACACTTGGTGGGATGTAAAATCTAGAGCAAGAGACCGCAATGTTGGCTGGAGAATTGATTATTTTTTTGTTGATGAAAAGCACATTAAAAATGTCACAGAAGCAGGAATTATGTCAGACGTATTAGGTTCCGATCATGCTCCAATTTATATTAAAATCAAAATTTAATTTATTATTTTATAAACAAATGTCAAAAATCAAAGTTAGTATTCTAAAAGGCCAATGCTTGAGCTGTGGAACCTGTTTTGCAGCTTATCCTGAAGTCTTTGAAATGGATGTAGATGGAAAAGCCAAAATTAAAGACGAACTCATAAACATCGAAATTGAAGACCCAGTCTTAATCGAAAAAGCTAAATCAGCAGCCTCAATGTGCCCAAATGGCGCAATTAAGATTGAGGAGATCCAATAAACTTCATCTGAAAAAAGTATTGCCTTATTCTATTTATAAAGTGGCACAGAGCTACTGTTCCCATTATTATTGACCCTTCAACGTGCCAATATATAAAGTTGAAATTTATATCGTTTAACGAAGGGATCGAATATTGCAATACCATAAAAACCCCGAAAAAGAACGATGGTATTAGTGTAATTAATAGAACGCTGTTCCAAAACATATTAAAAACAGGCAAAGTGAAAATCTTCGATTTGATTCCTTTTTTAGTTAAGAAATACCATCCCCAATAAAGCACACCAGTAATTAAAACTAAAGGTAGTAGAGTATAGGGGTTTTTAATTGCGGTAGGCTCAGTATTTTCAGAAGTGTTAATTATTGTTGGGGTAGTGCTAATAGAATTAGTTGTTGGGTTTAACTTTACAGTACTAGTAGCTGTTACGTCGGCCGATAAAGTCCCGATTTTATAATTTTCTAGCAGGGAATACGTACTTGATTTATGATCTCTATTAGTTCCAGCTTTGGTTTTAAAAGCCTCAGTCATATCGCTACCACACCATTCTCTAATATCAAGATATCTATCGTGCATTTTTATATATGAAGTTAAATCGTAAACAGTATTCTCAAAGATTACATAACAATCACTTTGGATATTATGTAATGCAACATCAGATTTCGTAAAAGAATTCGATGCGGCCTGAATCCGACATAAGGACAAAGTCATTAATAAAGCCAAAGAAAATAAAAGTTTTTTCATAATTAATACCAAGATATTCAAATATTATACAAGTTTTACTTATGCTAAAATAGTTTTGTGAAAATTATATTAAAAATACTAAGACAACCTAAATTAGTTTTACTGCAGATTCTTTCTTTCATTTTCCTTATAGCTAGTAATTTAATTGCGCTTGCGATTGCAGTGGTATCAGGCAAATGGCTTGATGAGTTCTTAGTTACAAAGTCCTTGCCAGAAAATTTTATTACGATCATTGTGATTTCATCAATTGTGAGCTTTATTGTTCCATATACTTCGTCTTTTATCAGTAATGCGATTTCCGAAATCTTTGCTTTTGATCTTCGCAAGATTTTAATTGAAAAATATTTCACTCAAAACTATGAGATATACAATAACATTGCCAGTGGCAAGCTTTTTACAATATTCACCAATGATGTTAATCAGATTAAAGATATACTTTCTAGGGTAATAAACTCACTGATTTCCGCAGTGATTATGCTAATCGGGAGTACCGCCTTAATGTTGCATTACAATTCTAAATTAGCAATTTCTGTCTTTATAGTTATCCCCTTAATACTAGTTTTTGCTTTTTTTATAATTAAAAAGCTTGGCAAGTATTTCAAAAAAATCCAAAAGAAGCGTGACGAACTCAATAAAGTGATAGAAGAAAATATTAAAGGCTCAATGCTAATAAGGGTATTTGCTTCAGAAGCCGATGAGGTCAAGAAATTTGATTCAGTGAATTCCGATTTTAAAAACTTTTCTTTGAATATAGTGAAATATTTCTCGCTATTATTCCCTTTAATTAATATGGCCTTGTTTATTGGCCAATTACTGGTTTTATATATTGGTGGTCAATCTGTTATTTCGGGCAATATGTCTATTGGCGATCTTTCTACATTTAATATGCTAGTTATTATCTTTACAGCTCCATTTATCATAATTAGTTTTATTACTAACTTCATAACTCAGGCAATTGTTTCGTTAAAAAGAGTTAATGAAATTTTAGACTTTAAAATTACCAAAGAACTAGGGATGGATGCCATTTCTGATTTTAAAACTATTAAATTTATTGACGTTTCGTATTCAATTGGAAGAACTAAAATCCTAAAGAATATCAACTTAACCATCAATAAAGGCGATACCATAGGGATAATCGGTACTACCGCATCAGGTAAAACGACCTTAATCAAACTAATTTTAGGAATGATTAATCCGACCAAAGGCAAAGTGCTTATTGATGAAAAGCCCTTAGAGGATATTGATTCCGTCTTGTACCAAAGGATGTTTGGCTATGTCCCTCAATCAAATCAATTATTTAATGAAACGATTTCTAAAAACATAACTTTTTATAGAGATTTATCAAAGGAAAATGTTGAGACAGCTGTAAAGACAGCAAAAGTTGATGAATTTACCGACAAATTTGCGGAAGGCCTAAAAACAACAGTTAGTGAAAGAGGCACAAATCTTTCGGGTGGGCAAAAGCAAAGGATAGTTATTGCAAGAGCATTAGCCGGAAATCCAAAAATATTAATACTCGACGATTCCACAGCAAAACTAGATTCCGTTACGGAAAAATCCGTATTCAATAATATTAAACAAAACTATAAGGGACTTACTCTTATCAATATTGCCGCGAAAATCTCATCGTTAATGAATTCAACAAAGATCATTATTTTAGATTCCGGGGAGATCAAAGATATCGGTACGCACGAAGAATTATTAAAGAAATCCTATTTGTATCAAGAAATCGAATTAAGTCAAAATAACTATCATGGATAAAGATTTTAAACTAATTAGTAAAAACGTAAAACCTAAAACGGCTTTATTATATATTTTTTCTCTATTCAAACCCTTTTTAGGGACGATAATTTTAGTAATAATTTTTTCTTTATTATCTACATTAGCATCCGTTTTAATTCCCCAAACGCTACAAATAGCAATAGATACAAACATTCCCCAAAAGGATATTCAAGGATTAACCAATACTTCGCTGATATTTATAGGGTTAGTTCTTGTTTTCTTTTTCACAAGTATTATTCAAACAAACTTATCCGGAGGTATTAGCCAAAAAGCCCTATACAGTTTAAGACGCAATCTTTTCGGGAAATTACAGGAGTTGCCAATTGCCTTTTTTAATCAAAACAAAATAGGAGAAATTGAAATAAGAATATCCTCAAATGTTGAAAACATTAATAGATTTTTTTCCGAAGGCGTAATTAGGATTGTAAATATAGGTGCCTCCCTAATTGGATTCCTAATAATGATGTGGCTTTTAAATCCTACATTAACTTCCATAATAATCATTTCACTAATCATATTTATTCTTTTTCTAAATTATCAAGGTAAGTTTTTAAGAACTAAACAAAAAAAAGCGCTAGACATAGAAGGGGATTTCAGCAGTTTTATACAAGAAGTTTTAAATGGTTTCCCAATAATTAAAATCTTCAATAAACAGGAATCCTTCAAAGAAATTTTCCACAAAAAGAACAATTCTTTATTTAGAGAGAACTTAAAAGTCGTTGCTCTTAGTTCGATAAATGATGGCTTTTTACCACTGCTTCAAATTCTATCGGGTAGTTTGATCCTTTACTTTGGACTTAATCAACTAAACGAAGGGGTATTAACTTCAGGTCAATTTGTGGCATTCTTTTCTTACCTCGTTCTGTTTTTTAGACGATTCGAAGGTATTGGGAACTTATGGATTTCAATACAATCTGGCATTGCAGCGGCACAGAGGATACTCGAACTATTCCAATTAAAAACCAATATAAACGTCGAAGCCGAAAAACCAATTACTCAAGAGGTTAAAGGAGAAATCGAATTCCAAAACGTATACTTTTCATACGAAGACAATGTCACTGTGCTAAAAGATATAAATCTATTTGTCCCTGCTGGTAAAACAATTGCCATCGTTGGACCGACAGGTGGAGGTAAAACATCCTTTGTTTCGCTTATCGCCAGATTATATGACCCTAATAAAGGGACAATCAAAATGGACGGCATTGATTTAAAAGAATGGGATTTAAAGCATTTACGAGAAACCATTGGATACCTTTTACAAGAATCTTTCTTTTTTGAGGATACAATCTTTAATAATCTAAGGTACGATTCGACTTCCAAGTTAACTAAAGAGGATGTAACAAAATATTTCAACCAGTTTAGCGTTGAATCATTTTTCTCAAACCTTTCAAGTGGAATTGATACAGTTATTAAGCCCGACACACTTTCACAGGGGCAAAGACAAATACTTGCCTTAATTAGGTTGATTATACGAAACCCAAGGATTTTGATTCTTGATGAAGCGACAGCAAATATTGATACAAAAACCGAGAAAATTTTAATAGATGTTCTCGACAAAGTTAAAAAAGGGAAAACTACATTTGTAATAGCCCATAGGCTTAGTACAATCTTTAATGCAGATGAGATCCTTTTAATTCAAAACAACTCAATTATTGAAAAAGGAACACATCAGGAACTCCTTGATAAAAAGGGTAAGTATTTCGAAATCTATTCTAAATTTGCGTCCAAGTAATAAATCAATTAATATCTGCATAACAAAGTTTTATAAATTTACATATGAGCAAAAAATTATTATCCATTGTTTCCCCTGTATATAACGAAGAGGGAAATATAGAAAAGTTCTTTGGAGTCTTAAAAGGTGTTTTAGAAAAACTAGACTACGATTATGAAGTGATCTTTATTAACGATGGATCAAAAGATAACTCTTTAATTATTCTATCCAAACTTGCGCTAGAAAATAAAAAAGTAAAAGTAATAAACTTTTCGAGGAATTTTGGTCATCAAATGGCCATCACAGCAGGAATTGACTATGCATGTGGAAACGCTTGTGTAATATTAGATTCAGATCTTCAAGATCCTCCGGAAGTTATTTTAGATTTAGTTAAGAAATGGGAAGAAGGGTTTGAAATAGTTAATGCTAAAAGGCAATCAAGGAATGACGGATTTTTAAAAGACACTTCTGCCATACTATTTTACAAAATTCTAAATTCCCTTTTAACCAATAAAATCCCTGAAAATGTTGGGGATTTTAGACTGATCGATAAAAAACCCTTGCTAGTTTTAAAATCCATTAAAGAAAAGGATCGATATTTACGAGGATTAACAAGCTGGATAGGCTTTAAACAATCAGAAGTCCTTTATGATAGAGCAAAAAGAGAATGGGGCAAAACCGGTTATTCAATTGGGAAAATGTTTGGACTAGCATTGAATGCGATCTTTTCATTTTCAAGACTACCAATGAAGCTAGCCTCGATATTCTCAGGATTGTTCTTTGCAATCCTATTTGCTGTTTTAGTATATGTTCTAATAACAGTCGTTTCAGGACTTTCAACACCAGGTTGGGCATCTCAAATCATTATTTATTCAATTTACTTTGGACTTCAAATGCTAGTCTTAGCAGTAATTTCCGAATATGTAGGTAGGATTTACTTCCAATCTCAAAACAGGCCGCTATATATAATTCAGGATAAAATCAATTTTGAATAAATTAGAATAAAAAAAAGGGCTTCATTTTAATGAAGCCCTTTAATTTAATCTTTAAAAAGATTTACTATTTTAATGGAGCCAATTTCTTTCTTGGACCAAAGAAGTAAACCAAAGCTGCAATTCCACCGAATCCCAAGACTAAACCAACGATTAAAACGATTAACCAAGTTTGTCTGTTTGGTAATTCAGCTTCTGTTCTTTTAACTACATCAACTAACATCCAGATATTGAATGCTAAAAATATTACACCTATTAAACATATACACATTGGAAGAATAACTCCGACAACGCCCATACTTGCTAACATTGCAGATAAGCCTGCGGCATCAGCATCACTTAATGTTGATGTTGTTGAGTAAGTATCATAATAATCAGAGTAATCGTATGCTTCAGCCATTACTGAAGTTGCAATTGCTCCAAGAGACATGACCAAAGCCGATGCTTTAGTTGCAATCGATTGGATCTTATTCATAAATAAGAAAATAATAAATAATAATGAATTTTAAAACAATTAAATATACAAGTCAAAAACTTTAAAGATATTTTGCCTTAATATATTCTTGCCAGGGTTTACTACTGAATTTTTCACCTCCGGCTTTCAAGCTGATTTCTTCTAAATTATAAGCTCCACCATTAACGTGTATGGTTTCTTTAAACCAAAGATTAACTTTTTTAATATCGCTCTTTTCTAGCACCTCGAAATCGATTTTCAAATCGTCCTTCATTTTTTTATCCCAAATTGCAGAAAGAGTAGAGCCTAACGAATAAGTTGGGAAATAGCCAATACTTCCAAAAGCCCAATGGACATCCTGCAAAATACCTTCGGAAAAGTTCTTTGGTTCGATATTCAAATATTTTTTATAGAGTTTATTCCATAAAACTGGAGCTTCTTTAGTGGTTATTTCTTTATTCAATAAAGCTTTTTCGATTTCGTATCGGATTATTATGTGGTAGTGGTAAGTTATTTCATCGGCTTCAACTCGAATTAAACTTGGTTCGACTTTATTAAAGTAATTATAAAATTCTTGGTCTGACAAGTTTTGATAATCTTTATTTAACTTTTTAAAATCCTTCAAAAAGTATTTTACAAAGCCACGACTTCGACCAATAAAGTTTTCCCAGTATCTTGATAGGGATTCATGTAAAGCATAGCTTGTTTCGGGCCACAAAGGTGTTCCTTCTAGTTCCGGATCGACATTAGATGCGAATAGCCCGTGACCAAATTCGTGTATTGTAGGGAACAGTGAGCAAGTAAAATCATTTTTTGGATAACTTGTAGTTAGACGTATATCATCAGGGCTTAAAAACAAGGAGAAAGGATGCATTGAGGTATCAATTCTAAATCTTTTTTTATCTTGCCCAAGATAATCAAGCACTTTATTATTTAAAGCTTTCATTCCTGTAATACTGTATTTGTCTTTGCTTAGATCTATTGGAGACTTTTTTGCTAACTTTTCTAAATCGATTATATTTAAAAATGCTTTAAGTTCAGTAAAATAATCGTCCAGCTCTACACTTGTCATGCCATCTTCGTATTGATCAAATACAGAATCGTATAAATTTTTACCAAATCCTAAGTACTCGGCTCTTTTTCTTGTTAAATCGAATATTTTATTTAAGTAGGGTTCAAAAGAATCATAGTCATTTTGTTTTTTTGCTTTTGCCCAAATTGTTGATGCTCCAGCGATAAGCTCAGACCATTCTTTTATAAATGCTGGGGAAAGATTAAGATAGTCTTTAACCGTTTTATTTAATCTATAAACAGCTCTTTTTTCAAAGTCATTTAGAGTTTTGTCATTAGTGACTTGCTCTAATATACTTAAGAACTCTTTGTCGATGAGAAGCTTTTGAATAATGATATTAATATCTGCCAAGACCTTTCCACGTGATTTAACACCCATTTCGGGCATATAAGTTTCTGTATCCCAGTTAATTAATGTGTCAGCATAAATTAAAGACCAAATTGATCGATAGTTGCTAAACAACAATTGTATTGTGGGATTTTGGAATTTCATGGTATATTAAGGGATACAAAATAAATTATTAAAACTTTTAAAAATGAACAAACCTAAAAAAATGGCCGCAAAAAAACATAGAAAAGCCGCTAAAAAGACCATCAGTTTGAAGTATCGAGGATAGTCAAAAGGTCTGATTCACCACCAATACGCCAGAAAACAACTCCGGAAATATTATATTTTTTTGCTAAAGTTATTCTATCATTAACTCCTTTTTGGTCAATATAGACTAATGTTCGTGATAGATTGTCCGAGGGGACATAGTTAAACACTTGCTCACCTTCGTATGTTATTGATTCTCCGTTATTTCCTTTTAAAATATTTTTCACCTCAGTATATGTAAAGGCCTTAGATTCATCATCTCCGTTGGAATTGAGCTTCATGCTATGTACAAAAGGGAGCTTTGAAGCATCTGCACCTTTCCATTCGTAAGCGTACAAATGAATCCCTAGAACCAACTTTTGAGGATCAACTTTTTCTGTACCATATTTAAGAACTTCATCAATCCAATTTAATGGAGCAATGGGCCCTGGGAATTTTGATTTAATAAAGGTGTAGTCATAAGCCATAATTCTAATTTTATCAGCATACTTTTGGATTTCGGCCCAATCTTGAACCTGCCTTGTTTCAACTAAGGACGGGTATAGAATACTATCTCCCCATTTTGCAACCACAGTGACAATTAATTTTTTATTAACTTTTTTTAGTTCGGTAGAAAGCCTAGAAAGAAACTCAAAATATTTGGCTTTATCCGAAAGTTTTGTGGATTCGTAATCCAAATCTATTCCATCAAAGGAATTATCAACAACATTACTTACTATTGAATTTATATGTCTAGTAAGGCTCTCTTCATTTTGTAAAACCTTAGTGAATAACTCGTGATCAAACATTGCGATTGCGGGGATTATTTCGATTTT
>CAZLRZ010000002.1:0-5605 GCA_964562165.1 uncultured Candidatus Saccharibacteria bacterium | reverse complement strand
GGCGACTCTGTGAATAAAGATATTAATAATATTATTATCGTGCTTAAAACTATGACTAGCGGGACAAATATTAATAACTGTTTTTTACTCATCTATTTTTTTTACTAAGTAATCTACATCCCTGAATTTAATTGTATCATTTACTTTAATTGAATTTAGGATTTCACCATATGGAGATGAAATTGAAAAAGATAAATCCATAGGATTTCCATTTTCCTTTACCAAAATGAATTCTAAGATTGAGCCATTATTTTCTACCTCTATTACTCGAATTATATTCCCATCTTTGTTTTCAAGTTGCTTTTTTAAATCAAAAATTTGCATTTCAAGCATCTCGATCATCTCAGAAGTTTGAGTAGCTTCCCGATACGAAGCTCCAATATCCTCATGTAAAATAGTATTTAACTCTAGTAATCGGGCTTTTAATTCAGATAATTTGTCTTGGATTTGTTTATTTCGCATTAATATTCTAGAATTAATAAATAATTATAGTTAAGTTTTTAAATTTAAGTCCAATGGATAATAAATCAAAAATCTTAGTTGCTGAGGACGAACAAGATGCAAGATTAATTTATGTAGATATTTTAACATCAGCAGGTTATGAAGTCGATGGAGTAGCAGATGGAAAAGAGGCTTTAATTAAAATGGAAAGCAAAAAATACGATCTAGTTTTGCTTGATATTATAATGCCAAATCTTGATGGGATTTCTGCTTTGAAATCAATAAAAGAAGATCCAACTAAATATGGCACCATGCCAATATATATGTTGACCAATATCGGAAGTGATGCTGCAATCGAAAACTCAGTTCAACTGGGCGCACAGGGCTACATTTTGAAGTCCGATACTGACCCTTCTGAATTAACAGATCTAGTCGAAAAAGCATTAAACTAAAAAACTAATTTCACTTTTTAATATATTCCTATGAAAATAACAGGTATTAAAGCACGTCAAGTTTTAGATTCAAGAGGTAATCCTACCGTTGAAGCTGATGTAATTATTGATGGAAAATTTTTAGGCAGGGCAATTGTTGCAAGTGGAGCATCCACAGGCAAGTACGAAGCATTAGAACTCCGCGATGGTGACAATACTTTATATCATGGACAAAGTGTTTTAACAGCTGTTAAAAATGTTAACACCTTCATTAAAGAAGCCTTAGTTGGAACAGAATGCGTTGACCAAGCAGTTTTTGACCAAACTCTTATTGATTTAGATGGTACCGAAAACAAATCAAAATTAGGTGCAAATGCAATATTAGCTGTTTCATTAGCTTATGCGTGGTCATATTCAAAAGCAATGGATTTACAGCTTTTCCAGTATATCGGCAAACTATATGGGAATTCTAACTTCACCTTACCAAGGGCAATGTTCAATATTATGAATGGTGGAAAACATGCTAACTGGGCAACAGACATTCAAGAATATATGATAATGCCAATGCAGACTGAAACTTGGGCAGATTCTATCCGTGTCGGTAGTGAAATCTATCACTCTTTAGAAAAATTATTAAAAGAAAAAGGATATTCGATAAATGTTGGTAACGAAGGTGGCTTTGCTCCTTCTTTGCAATCCAATCAAGAGGCTTTAGATTTAATTGTAGCCGCAATCGAAAGCGCAGGCTATAAAGTAGGCGAAGAAATCAAAATCTGTTTTGATGCTGCCGCCTCAGAATTCTATAACGAAGAAACTGGCAACTATGATTTAAAAAGAGACAAAAAGACTTTAACAAAAGCAGAAATGATTGATTGGGTAGAATCTCTTTCTCAAAAATATCCAGTTCATTCTTACGAAGATATGTTCTCGCAAGATGACTGGGAAAGCTGGACAGAATTAACAAAAAGAGTAGGGGACAAAATCCAAGTTGTAGGCGATGATTTACTTGTTACAAATGTAAAAAGAATCCAAGAGGCAATCGAAAAGAAGGCCTGTAATTCGTTATTGGTAAAGCTTAATCAGATTGGAACATTAACCGAAACTTTAAATGCAATGAAACTCAGCACTAGCGCTGGGTGGACAAATGTAGTTTCGCATAGAAGCGGAGAGACAGAAGATGTTACAATCTCACACTTAGTAGTTGGAACAAGCGCTGGCCAATTAAAAACCGGTGCTCCAAGTCGTAGCGAAAGGATTGCAAAATACAATGAATTAATAAGAATCGAAGAAATCTTACTTAATAAATAAAATAATTATGAAAACATATTTCGTTAAAGACCTATCAAAAGGGCTAGTTTTGAACAATGAAACCTTTGCCGTAAAACTTTGTGATAGTCTCCAAACCAAAGATGGCAAACCCTATTACAAGCTTGTTTTGGCTGACAAAACAGGTGAGATTAAAGCTCAGATTTGGTCCGATAACATTAAAAATGTTGGAAAACAAGCTTTAAAAATTGGTGGGGTAATGATGATCGATGCCTTAGTCGAAGATTATCGTGGTGTTCTTCAATTGAACATTGTAAAGGCCGAAAAGGTTGAAGAAAACAAGCTTAACGATTATATGGAATCAAGTGATTTTGATCTGGATGATTTATGGCAAAATTTAGTCGATCATATAAAAACAGTTAAAAATGAAAAACTTCAAAACTTTTTAACTACTTTTATAAACGACACAGAAATCGGACCCAAGTTCAAAATTTACCCTGCCGCTGAATATGTCCACCACGCCTTTAGAGGTGGCTTGCTCGAACATACAGTCGAAATGCTTGATATGACAACTCCATTAAGAAAATATTATAAAGAGGCAAATTTTGATTATGTGGTTGCGGGGATTATTATGCATGATAGTGGAAAATTGTTGGAACTAGAGCCTGTTGGCCTAGTTACTCAAAGGACTAAAGAAGGCCTATTAATTGGTCACTTAATTAAAAGTTATGAATTATTGATGGCCAAGGGGAAGGATTTACTTGATGACGAGCAACTAATAAACCTTAAGCATATTATTTTATCGCATCATGGATATCTAGAATTTGGAAGTCCAATACTACCTTCAACAATTGAAGCAAATATTGTTACTTACGTTGATCAAATGTCTTCTAAGACAAGGATATTCCAAAAAGTAATTAGACAAAGCCAATCATCAGATATGGAATTCTCCGAATACGATAAGATTATTGGAGCTAAAGTCTATTTGGGCACTAACGCTAGCCAAATTGATAGCCCAAAAAGCAACTTACCTTTCGATATAATTTAAGGAGACTAGTATCATTGGGTCTCGATTGAGTTCCTTTAATACTATTTGACTTAGCTTTTGTTTGATCAAATTCATAATATCTTTGTCATTCATTTCGCTTTCACTTTCTAGAGCACCATTTAAAGTCTGAGCAGCAATTAAATTTAATTGCTCAAATAATTCAGGATTATCTTTAACATATGTTAAACCCCTTGAAAGTAGTTGAGGTTGGCCGACAATTTTTTTACTTTTATGATCAAGAACCGCTGTAAATATTATTACGCCATTGTTTCCTAATTGAGTCCTTTCAGCTAGAACCATAGCACCAATATCTCCAACACCACTTCCGGAAATCAAAGTTGGCATACTTTTAATGGCTTTACCTTTAAAATGTTCTCCATTTTCAAAAACAATTTGCTCACCTCGCCTTGGAATGATTATTTTGTTTTCGCTATATCCAAGCTGTTTTGCTGTAAGCGCGTGCTTATATAAAAAGGATTGGTATCCGTGGACTGGAATAAAAAATCTTGGTTTGGTTAAGTTGATCATGAGTTTTTGATCTTCTTCGTATGCATGTCCACTAGTATGAGTATCTAATCCTTCGCTTTGTTGAAAAACTATAGCCCCTTGTTGAGAAAGTTCATCTAATAAATTTTGAACATAAATTTCATTGCCCGGAATAATTGAAGAAGAAAGAATTATTGTATCTCCTTTTCTAATAGATAGGTCAGGATGCTTTCCTTTTATGATCCTTGATAGTGCAGCCATTTCTTCACCCTGTGAACCGGTTGCCAAAACCATTACTTTATTATCAGGTAAGGTTTCAATTTGTTTTAATGGGTAAAAATCTTTTTGAGAACCTTTAATATATCCAAACTTTTTGGCAACTTCCATATTGTTCACCATACTTCTACCAGCCACAGCCACTTTTCGATTTAAAACTGAAGCAATATCAATTAATTGAATTATTCTGCCTACTAGTGAAGCAAACGAAGAAATTATTACTCTTCCTTTTGCGCTTTCAATAATTCTAAAAAGGCTATCTCTAATTTGTTGCTCAGATTTTGAATGACCCGCTTTAAAAGAATTAGTAGAATCTGATAATAAAGCTAGAACGCCTTCATTCCCGAACTTTGCAATTCGACCGTAATCCGAAGGTGCTTCTAAAAGTGGAGAATTATCAAATTTAAAATCGCCCGTATGAATCACATTCCCTTGAGGAGATTTGAAAATTACACCAACAGACTGGGGGATAGAATGATTAATATGGAAAAATTCAAAACTGACATTCCCAAATTTTAGAATGGAATCTTCTTTAATTGAGTGAAGATTGTCATATTTAAATGATCTTCCCGCGAAATGGTTCTTAATTATTTCTAAAGTGAATTCAGTAGCGAAAATTGGAATATTCCCTAAAGCCTTTACGGCATAAGGAAGTCCACCAATATGATCAAGATGACCGTGTGTAATAACTATTGCTTTGATTTTCTCTTTATTCTTTTTAAGATAATCAAGATTAGGAATTAAAAAATCAATTCCATATAAATCACCATTAGGAAATCCTAAGCCAAAATCAATTAAAAAAATCTGATTGTCATACTCAAAAATGGTTGTATTGAAGCCAATTTCTTCGACTCCACCTAAAGGGATGATCTTTAAATTATTCCTTTTAAAAACTTTACTATTCATTTACAATAAAAAAACATAAATATATTATACCCGTCTATTTTCAAAATTGAAAAAAATATTGAAGAAAATTAAAAGAAACAGGAGATACCTATTCTTTTTTATAGTCATCGCAATTATCTACGTTGGAGTTCTGATTATATTCAAACAATATGATATAAAACAAGAAGACATAAAAAAACTAATTGAACCGCTAGGAGCATATGGCTTTCTAGGATTGTTTATTATTCAAGTTATCTTTTCTTTAACCCCATTACCGGATGGTATGATGCCCATTATAGCAACAATCATGTACGGTTGGCCAGGATTAATTATAATTATCCTGGGAATGCTAACTGCAACTGCAATTCATTATTTTATTGCACGTAAACTAGGTTCGAGTTTAATTGAAAGGAGATATCCCAAAATCAAAAAGTATGTTGATTTGGTCAAAGGTAAACATGTTATTTTCAAACTAATCTATATACGAATTTTCACCTTAGTTAGCTTTGATCTTGATGCTTATGTCGCAGGAATTGCCAAGATTGACTTTAAAACCTTTATGATTGCCTCGATTATTGGGATTATTCCAACAAATGCAATAATGATGTTAATAAGCCAAGGCCTTTTCGCTGAAAGCGTATTAGACTTGTTAAATATTGGCTTCTGGGTTGTAATTTCGTTTACAGTATTGGCAATTTTGTATAAAAAAAGTAAAATAAGTTTAAGTAATTAATTTCGTTAAATTTTCAACTATGTTCGGAGACGTAAATCA
>CAZLRZ010000001.1:71980-81027 GCA_964562165.1 uncultured Candidatus Saccharibacteria bacterium | reverse complement strand
ACTAGGAAATTTTGGGCAAGGAGAATTTTTCCCAATCTTCGATTTCGCCTTCGATTACTTCGAAAAGGGGATTTGGATCAACTGTTTTATTGTCTTTGATTTGTTCAAATTTTTTTAAGTCACGAACAGTGAGCTTTTTCAATAAATGCTGATATTCATATTCGATTTGTTTTGTTGTAACTAAGATTTTGAATTCTTCAAAACTTTCCAAAATATTTATTTTATTTTTATCGAATTTATATCCTCTATTTTGTGATTCATTGTAGATGAAGAGTAGGTATCGATTAATTAACAAAATCGGGTTTTTGGAATTTTTAAATCTTTTTAATTGAGGGTGATTTTTGTAACCTTTAGTGTTTCCTTCAAGGACTTTTTTAGCCAAAAGACTTTCGCGCCAAACTGCTACTAATCCTTTGTTATCGAGATATTTTGGGTGAATTGACCAGAGTCTCATTTGTTATTTGGTGCAAAACCGAAGGAACCCCCTTCTTTTTCTGGGAAGTGTTTATTATACCATTCTATGTTGATTAAACCTTCTCTTAATTGATATTGAGCATATTGCATAGATATATTATCGATAATTTGTTCTAAATAATCCTGCCTTCTAGTTCGAGCAATACCTTCGAGTCGTTTTAATATGTTGGCTGTTTCTGGATCGAACTTTCCAGCAGCAAAACTTTTTATCTGTGAAATCAATCCAAACATAATATTAATATTACTTCCATCCATTTTTTGAAGGACATTAGTAGCAAAACGTTCTTCATCAGTAAGCATCTCCGGCAGAGTGTTTATTTCATTTTCTTTAGCCGTGGTACCTACTCCTTGAAATAATTCTTGATTTGTTGAGGTAAATCCGATTGGGTTTTTAACAGGGAATGGAAATTTTTTTTTCAAACCATTCTTTTATTACGTTCCCGTTCATTAATTCTTCCTGTGCAAAATTTAAATTACACACATCTTTTGGTAAGCCGTCTAAATATTGCTGTCTTTTACTTCGAGCAATTCCCTGCAATGAATTTATGGTATTAGAAGTTTCTGAAGATAATGCCCCAACAAGAAAACCCTGAATTTCCATGATCAATCCATCCATATTAGAAACAATCCTTCCGTCTAATTGGTTCATAGTATGAAAAGCAAATTCTATCGGAGTATCCAACTTAAGTGCTTCTTTTGGTTGGGTAGGTAATTCTGTTGTTGCCGTATCTTGCTGTATATCGATTGCCATATGATATATCTTCAAAAAATTATGTTATTTAATAGTAACAGTTTTTTTTGAAGAGAGGCAAAATTAATTATGCAAATTGAATAAAAACATTGTTTTATTATTGAAGAAATCTCTATTTAATTGTTTTAGTAATTCGTTTGTTTAATACAACATGATCTAAAATCATAGAATCATCTAGCTTGAGAATCGAAACAATTATATTTGCAACTTTATCTGTATCCATCCATTTTGAATTGTCTTTAGGGTAGCCTGCTTTATCAAATAATTTTGTATGCATTCCTCCTGGATAAAATCCGGCAACTTTGATATTAGTTAGCTTTAAATCTTCTTTTAAAGAATCTGTAAAACCTGTGACAGCAAATTTACTTGCAACATATACTGATTGTCCCTCTCTTCCTTTTAATCCTGAAGTTGAAGAAATATTAAAAATATATCCATCATTTTTTCTTTTCAATATAGGAAGGACTGCTTTTGTGCTAAAAATTACCCCTTTGACATTAACATCAATTGTTTTTGCAACTGAATCGGGACTATTGTCTTCGACATTGCCTTCTAACCAAACACCTGCATTATTCACAAGAATATCTACATCACCAATATCTTTAATTGCTTTTGAAATTTCTTCATAATTTGAAACATCAACTTGATGAGTAAATAAGTTTTTGTTTTTTATTTCACTCAATATCTTACCTTGTTTATCTTTATCTCTTGAGATTATATGCACAAAACTTCCTTCAAATAAAAGTTTCTTTACAATTGAAAGTCCTAGTCCATCTGAGCCTCCAGTAACTATCGCCACTTTATTAGTTAGTTCCATATTATATAGATAATAGGTAATATATTTGCAAAAAATGCGAATATCTAATTATACAACCATTTGGAAAATTTGTTTATTATCGGAGCGGCGGGACTAGTTACGAACGGATTAATAAGTTTTTTGAGATAGTTTGGGAACATATTTCCGAACTTCAGGTTAAATGGCAATTCCTAAAGTATATTATCACTAGTGATTAAATGAACTTTTGCATTTGGATATCTATTTTGAAATGCCTTGGAAATTATGCCATTTGAATATTTGACCTCGCATCCAAGAAGAGTTTTCGAGTTGCTTAATACCAAATCAACTTCTGATCCTGATTTTAATCTCCAATAATTTACTTTGTAATTCAGATCTAAGTAATCAATCTCTTTCTTGACTTCATTAAGTACAAAGTTTTCGAACAACGCACCTGAGTCACCTCTAACTCGCATATTCTCAAAATTATTTATCAATGCATTCCTTAATCCTAAGTCCCAAAAATATATTTTGGGTGCTTTTCCTATCTCATCCCTTTGATTAGTAGAATATGGATAAATTCGATAAATCAAAAAACTCAATTCGAAAATCTCAATATATCTTTGTACAGTAGGTGCACTAATCCCAAGTTTACTTGATAGTTCAGTATAGCTAATCAAATTTCCTATTTGAAATGCAAGTAGTTTTAGTAACTCAAGTGCTTTTATTCTATTATCAATTAGATTAAGCTCAATTATATCCTTAAAAATAGCCTTTTCAACAAGGTTATTTAAATATTTGGCGTCAGATGGTGTATTGACCAAATACGGATATTGTCCATAAGTAAGAATATTCTCCCAAATGCTCGAAAAATCATATTTTTTAAAAGTCTTAGAGTTATTCAGCGTAAAATTTTGTTCGTTAAAAATAAATTAGGAGTCGATTCAATATCTCTTTGAAAAAGGTATTCGCCAAGAGTCAATGGATAAAGTTTGTAATCGATCGACCTACCAGCCATGCTCTCTGAAGTTTTATTTTTAATATGTAGTGAGGAAGAACCAGTTACAATTATTTTAACATCCTGTAATTGATCATAGATAAGCTTTACTGCTCTACCGGGATCAGTCAACAAATGTAATTCATCAATGAAAACCAGTTTTGCATCACCAATTAAGCTCTTGTACGAATCAGAGCTATAACTTTCCAGCACATTATAAACAGCGCTTTCATCAACTAATAAATAAGTAGCATTAGGGAACAATTTTCGTAAAAGAGTAGTTTTCCCCACTTGCCTTGCACCTAAAAGAATAATAGCTTGGTTATATTTTTCAAAATGTTGCTTTAAGTTTTTCTCTAGTAATCTTGTGTTTATCATATAGAAATAAAACACTTTGGGTTTGTAAAAGTCAAGACTTTTGTAAACTATGTATTTTATTTGTTAGATGTAGTATCATAATTTAAAGTAAATTAACTTATCAATATTGTCTATACAAAATAGCAACGCTTTCATTGACGAAATAATTCAAACAAAGAAATTAAATAAAGAATTTTCTAAATTAAAATTAAATGATTTAGTCGAAATTTTGGCTAAAGAGATATTTTTTAGAAAATTAAAATTGATAAAGATAGTAGGAGGTGTTGCAAGTGGAAAGTCGACTTTGGCCAACAAATTAAAAAATAAATTGGAAGATGTAATAATTATCTCAACTGATGATTATGTTAAAGGAACAAGGGAATGGCGTCGAGATGAAATAGTTTCAAAAAATAAAAGTCCGCTTGAGAAATATGACATTCAGTTACTAAATGAAGTGATTATAAATTTGTTATCACATGACTTCATCCCTGTTAGAATACCCAAATATAATGAATTAACAGGGCTTGCAGTTGCAAATAGTATCGAAAATTATATTCTAATTGATAAAAAGCCAGAATTCGTTATTGTTGAAGGGGATTTTCAATTTATCACAAAACGCGGACTTCAGATATATTTACATTTAAGTGATGAAGCACGTTCAAAGTTAAGGATTGATCGAGATACTAAAAATCGAGGGGAAATAGATCTAAAGAAGCTCGTTTCTGATATTGCTACACGTAATGCTCAACAACATTATCCGTTTACTTTACCTGAAGCAGCAAATTCTGAAATTTTGATTATTACGTCAGTTATTAACAATATTTTTACATATGATTTATATCTATGAAATATAAAGGTTTAATTTTCGACTTTAATGGAGTACTATGGTGGGATACCGAAATCCAAGAGTTAGCTTGGCAAGAGACCGCAAAAAATCTAAGAGGGCAGGAATTTAGCCGAGAGGAACTGAAAGAACACTTACATGGTAGAAATAATAAATATACTCTTGAATACTTACTTGGCAAGAAAATAATTAATAAAGATGATTTAAATGAATTAACTCAATTAAAGGAAAGTAAATATCGAAAAAAGTGTATTGATTTGGGAGAAGATTTCAAACTATCTCCGGGCGCAATTCAATTATTAGATTACCTAAAGAAATTCGAAGTACAAATCACTATCGCAACAGCATCTGAAATTACAAATTTGGAATTTTTCTTTAAACATTTGAATCTCAGTAATTGGTTCGACTTTGAAAAAATAATTTATGATGATGGTTCTCGTCCAGGGAAACCTGACCCAAAGATTTATCTTGATGCTGCAAAGATTATAAATCGTAGTCCTTCTGAATGCGTAGTTGTTGAAGATGCTAAATCAGGAATGCAAGCAGCTGAAGCTGCCAAGATTGGATACCTTATAGCATTAGGACCAAAACAGAAACATACGGAGTTATTAAAACATCGGGGAGTGAAAAGAGTTATTGAAACTTTAGATGAAATAGTACAATTAAATTTATTTTAAACCCTTATTAATTATTCGTTTTACGAACTGTCCAAAGATTGAAAATGGGAAACTTACGAACTTAGAAATCAGCCCATTGTATAAGACTTTTAGTGACATTGCGGAAGTACTCGTCCTGAAAAATCGGGGAGACACGACGCGTTACGAACTTTTTTCCAAAGTATTGCAGTTTGTTTCCGAGCTACAAAATCGTTGGAAATTTCTTGAGAATTTGACACAACTAGAATTCTAGCTCAGCTTCTAGTTGATTATATATTTTTGAATAATCCTTCGAAAATTCATAATTCAAAATGTGCTTACCATAATAAAGTATTGTTTGTAATTTCGTAAACTTTTTGTTTATCTTTTCCTTTGACTTTGAATCTATAACGGTATCATTTGTGCCAATAAATATTGTAGTTGGTATTTGAACAGTCTTTGCAATATCAATTTTATAATCCAATGTTGAAATCCATTGTTCATTAATTTCTAATAATCTATCATCAGGAAAGTATTCTTCTTTAAATACTTTCAAAAATTTGCATAAAATTAGTTTTAAAACTTTAGCATAATAATAATTATTTAAAGCGGGTATAAAGATATATCGTAAAATCTGTTTTGTATTTTTATTAAAAAATTCTCCTGTATTTACAAGAACTATCTTATCTACATGGATGAAATTATTTTCAATTAGTTTCATAGCTACAGCTGAACCAAAAGAAAAACCAACTAATTTTATATGGCTTATTCTATTTTCTTTTAAGTAAATCCTTAAAAAGTCAGTACAATATTTTGCAATTACTTCAATTGAATTATTCTCATTTAAAATTGAGGATTTATATCTGGAAGGATATGATAAACAGATTATTCTTTCCTTGTTATTTAAATTCAATTCATTAATAAATCTTGCATCTTGAATACCAGGAGGGAAGATAACAACTAAATTTTCGGAATTCGCATTATTGTCTAAATAGTGAATAGAAATTTTGTTTGTTTTTATAAATTTATCTTGATACATAATATCAAGAGTTTAACATTTAATTGACAATTTTAGGAAGCGACAGGACTTGAACTTTTACGAACTCATACAAACATAGGAACATCAACGGTTTTCAGTTGTTCGCAAAATTCATATGAAAATTTATGCTATTTTAATGCACACTCTAATAATGCTTACTTATCAATGTTTATTGGGGAATTTATTTTCAAATATCGGAGCGGAGAGACTTGAACTCTCGACCTCGCGGTCCCAAACCGCGCGTTCTAAGCCAACTGAACTACGCTCCGAAATGTTTTAGAACAAATGTATTCTATCACAAATTACTATAGAAATTCTATTCTGAAACTTCTTCTCTATCATCAATAACTTTTTCTTCGAAATTCTTAGGAAGCTTTTTGATCTTTTTGTTTATGGTTTTGATAGATTCTTTGCCAGATAAGCCGATTGACTTAACTAAAGCTTTAAAGAATACTTTGATTGTTCGGACAAGTTTTTTAAATTTGATTGTGACAAATAGTAGGAAATTTAAAATTTTGCTAATGATTTTTAGCACAAAGGTTAATATTTGTTCTTTTATTAAAATCAAATTGTTGTAAATCAAAACAGATCCCATTCTTATACGGACTTTGGTCTGATAGAACATATATGTAATGGTTTTATCTAAATGTGATAATCCGGCCCATATATTATCTAAAAAGCTTAAGAACCCTGAGTTTGTACTCGATAAGCCCGAAGATAGTTTTTCGCCTGCACCTTCCCAGTAAACCTGACCGATCTTGATGTAAAGGCCCGATTTGTATAAAGCAACTCCGAAGAAAACGAATGTGAATCCCATAATAATGACATCTACTTCGTTACTGATTAAGGCTGTTGCAGGAATAATTGTAGTTGATGGCGCAACGGTAGTAATAACAGCTCTTGATGTCGCTGTAGGCGCAATTGTTCGGGTTGGTGTGCGGGTAGGAAGACTTGTCCAAGTGACTTCAGGAACAACTGTTCCAGTTATTCCGATAATTGACGGTCTAACTGTGGTAATAATTGAAGGCTCTGTTCTTGTTGGAAGAGGTGTGCTGGTTGGAACGTCTCGTGTTGGTGTTGCGGAAGGAATTCCGGGAGTTGTTGTGCCTTCTAATTGAACGCAAATACTGCAGGAATATGGGTAGTTATTTACTTCGCATCTACCTAAAAAGGATACCTGTCTTTGATTACCAGTACAATTAGTTATATTGAAGTCTGTGTAACCACCTGTAGTTGGGGGAACATAGGCTGAGCAATCGCATTTGAAATCTTTTCCATCTACCCATTCTATACCCTTTGTGGTATCTGGTCTATAAGTACAGGCAGCCATTTTATTAACATTACTTTGTGTAAAGTTTTTAAATACCGACATAATACTTATGTCTTTATCAGTATTCCCAACAGTGTCGAAAGTACACTCATTTGTATATTTTTCGCCGGAGCAAGAATCTCCTGAAGTCATAGGGCCAGAACAACAAAAATTCCCTTGGTCGGCCAACTGGCAGGCACATAAGTTTTGAACGCCTACTGCTTCATTAAAACATTCAACTGGTACATCTGCGTTTGTATCTTCCGGTGCAGTAGATGGAGTTTGGCTCAATCGTATTCCGATGAAAATTGCTCCACCGGTCACAATCAATGTTAGCAATACAAACATTACCAGTGCTACTTTTTTGTACTTATTGTAATTCATTTTAGTCCTTTTTAACTTTTTGAGAATTAATAACTTTATCTTCAAATGATCTCTTTTTGCCCAATTTAACCATATTTAATTTATAGGCAACATTAAGGAAGAAGAGAATTATTTGATTTTTGATTCCAGTTATAAACGTCGCAAAGAGTTTAGCGCGATAAGTAACCATTATGCTCAACTTTTTTAATCCTAAGAACAATGAGGTTTCAATGCCTCTTAATGTCTTTGAGAAAGAACTTGTTGAACTTTGTAGATCTTCGGATACATTTAATAGACCTGAAGAAATATTCTTACCGCCGTTGTTCCAATATAATTGACCGATTGAAACGTATAGACCTGATCGGTATATAAATCCTCCGGTTACAATTAATAGGAATCCGAAAATTATTACATCTATCTCGTTACTGACAAGAGCAGTAGGAGGTAGTGGAGTTACGCTAGGATTGGTCGTATTAGTAATACTATTGGTAGGAGTTCTAGTCAAAGTACCTGTAGGAGTATTTGTGGGTGTCCTAGTAGGTGTATTGGTAGGAGTCCTTGTAGGAGTATTAGTTACAGTATGTGTAGCTGTAATTGTAAGAGTTCCCGTTGGAGTATTTGTAGGTGTATTCGTGTTCGTTGGTGTGTTAGTTGGGGTATTAGTTGGTGTGTGTGTAAAGGTAGGAGTTATTGTTAATGTTGCAGGAATACATGCACAAGGAAACTTACCCGGTTCAAGAACCTCTCCTGGAGCACAAGCCTCAGAAGATAATTGGCACTTACCTTCAGAGCCGTCTGGATTCATGTCTAAGTCGAAATTACACCAATAATTAGGATTTATAGCTTGGCATTGGGTAGTACTGTAACAAGTTCCAGAGTTACAAGCTAGGGGTTCTTCTTGTGTGGTACATTCATCAGTATCCCCCATAAAGCCGGAGAAGAAAATACCTAACCCAGAAACGTCAATTTGTTGTAGGCCACAATATGTTTTAGATCTATCACCCCTAACGTAATCTAAACAAACTTTTATAGGTTCTGGTTCACTACCAAATATATTTTGAGAACAATCTACATTTGATCCACTCTCGCTACAATTAACCCTGTTATTATTATTGTAACATGTGCAAAAGGCATTGCTTTCGTAATATAAACCTTGTTGATTAATTGTATGACCATCAGCCATTACGTGCTCTGGATCACATTCAGGTGAAGTATTATCGCCCCCCTCATTACCGCAATTACAACCAAGATCAAGCCAATCATTTGCATCGCACCAGTGTTTTGAAACCCAACTTGAATCTGTAGGTGAATTATAATAGATGAAATTAGGTTGAATGTTTAAACAAATTTCCCCTGTGTTTGAATTTTTTGTAACCAAATATTCATAACCACCGGTAATTTGATATTCAACATTATCCGGAGTGGTATCTGCACTTATGCCCGTAGGGGTTGTACTCGGTTGTTGTCCCAACTTTATTCCTACATATACTGCTCCGCCTCCAA
>CAZLRZ010000001.1:66442-71880 GCA_964562165.1 uncultured Candidatus Saccharibacteria bacterium | reverse complement strand
GTTGTACTCGGTTGTTGTCCCAACTTTATTCCTACATATACTGCTCCGCCTCCAATTATCAAAGTGGCAATTATCAAAGATAGGGCAACAAAACGTTTTCTATTCATTATGGATTCGGTTAAATATTTTTAATTAATTAAATACAGTATATGTAATTTTAAATAAGAAATTAATCTATTTTGGACATTTTCTTTTCAAATTTGTTTCTTGCTTTGTCATATTTCCCTTTATAATATTCATCCTTCAATACTGTTGAGTAAACTCCCGCTCTTCCTGCATTAAAGAATAACTCTCCTAATTTGACTGTGTATCCAGTTTTGAAAATTGCGAATCCGAAGAATAACAATACTCCACCAATTAGTACTCTATCGACTTCATCACTAACTAAAGCTGTTGGAGGTAGTGGTGAGTCAGTTATAGTAATGGTGGCGCTCGGATTAGCTGTCGTTACTGGTGGTTTCGTCGTTAATGGAGGTTTAGTCGTAGTTGGAGGTCTAGTTGTCGTAGGAGGCCTAGTTGTTGGTGGAGGTGCTGTAGTTGTTGGCGGCACAGTTGTTGTTATAGCCGGTTTAGAACATTTACAGGTAAAATATTGGCCACAATTATCACAAGTTTGAGTAATAGTTTTTTCTTCACCTGGACCTATTTGATCTAAACAATCCCTATCGCATTGTTGTAAATTGCAACCACATTTACCATAATTACCATTTCTATCTACGTAGCAATTCAATTCATCATTAATTTTCCAAACTTCAATCCATCCACAGACCAAAACACCCGACTTCGGCCAACAACCATTCATTTTGTCATTGGGTGGATTAGGGATTTTATCATTACAGTCGTCTCCATAAGAACATGTAGCATATGTTGATGGCCATTCGATACCATCTGGAATAACTACGTTGGCACTG
The DNA here is from genome assembly GCA_964562165.1 of uncultured Candidatus Saccharibacteria bacterium. Lineage (GTDB taxonomy): Bacteria > Patescibacteriota > Dojkabacteria > B142 > OLB20 > JAKQLP01. The sequence continues at coordinate 70,969 of CAZLRZ010000001.1, read as the reverse complement.
ACTTCCTCGGGTGTAGTATCCGTCGTTGCAAGTCTGGTTCCGATAAAAATAGCAACTGCTGATAAAATTATCATCAATCCTACCAATAAGTAGATTACTACCTTCTTATTCATTTAGTTTTTTGTTTAATAATTAAAGATTCGAATTTAAAGTTTTTATTTCTTTTAATTTTAGATAGAGTGTCTAGATATATGCCTTCTAAACCTAAGTTCCACAATATTTGCCCTAGTTTTTCGTCGTAGTTTTTCTTGATAAAGACTATCCCGAGGAATATTAGGGATGAGCCAATCAATATATATACTAATTGGTAGCCTTCGAGGTCGGTGCAAGGAATGATTTCGATCTTCATCGTATGAGTTGTAGATTTAATGAGTCTTGTGTTTTGTAGGGCTGATATCGAAGATGTATATGATTTATCGTTTTCGGTAGATGGGACTATTGCTTCGTAAGTTAGTTCGATTTTGCCATTGTTGGCTGATATATTTAGATTTTCCCATTCAATTTGTTTTCCGGATAATTTACCGGTATTTGATATTTTATTTTCAGTCAAATATTTGGTATCAAAAGCAGCATCAAGGTTTTCAACTAATTTGACTCCATCAAGGGCCGTTTGACCTTTGTTAATAAGCACAATTTTTGCAACGATTTTAGTGCCTCCGCTAACACAGCTGAAGGCTGTTTCTTTGGTAATTGTTAAATCTGATTTAAGAGTGCAAAGATCAACATCGCATAGATTATTCAAAGTAAAAGGTGAAGTGCTTTTATTTATACATTGATCAGAAACACACTTCTTTTCGGAATTTACCGTTATACAGGATGATCCGCTTTGACAGATTGTATTTGTACATAATTCACCACATTGGACTGATGCCTTTTGTGTAGGTGTTGGGCTAGGTGTTCTTGTTATTGCTTGTGTTGGAGTAAGAAATACTGTTGGTGTTGGAGTTACAATAGGTTTGGGTTTGTTAGTAAGGATATAAGCCAAATACAGCGTTATCGCGCCAAGTATTAGGGTGACTATAAACAGTATAAAAACAATGACCTTTTTCGAGTTCATTAAATTTGCTAATTATTTAAGCATTAATAAAAATATTAATATAATTTAAAGAACTTAACAAATTTATTGAAAATAAAATCAACAAGACGACTAAAATTATTCTAAAGATTTTTAGAAAATATGCCCGATCTTCAGACAGGCTTTCAAAAGAGTGAGGAATTGAGGAGAAATTGAATTCTTTGCCATTTTTAAGAAACATTTTAGCAATTAGTAAAATGAAAGAACCCGCACCAACTATTAAGAATATTGGGAATATTGAAATTGAAGAAGAAAGCAATAGGAATAAAAATATACTGATTATTAAAACGACTAAGGTCTTTAAAAGCACTCTGGCTTGGGAGTTCTTAAGATCTTTTAAAACTGATAGTGTAAATTTTGTAAATAGAAATCCTAAGTAAACTAATGAAATTAAAGGAACAATTCCATAGACATATATAAATTGAAAGAATAGTGGCATTGAAGATTTAAACAAAAGTCCTTTGCCAAAGAATAAGCTGACGCCTGAAAGGTCGGATAAGGCATTAAGGTTAAATCCTGGGTAGTTTGGATTTTTCAATAATAAATATGTTCCAATAGAAATCAGAACAAAAACCAAGAGGAGCAAACTTAGATTGAAGTTACTTTGGATCCTTTCGTATATTGATTTGTAGCTTTTGTCTAAATTCTTGAACATCTTTGCTAATTCATCTCGCTTCAAAACGATTAAAGTTATAAAAATAACTAATAATGAAATGACGTTTATTAAAAGGTTTATTGGATTGTAAAAGTAAAGAAGACAGAACAAACTGATTAACAAGTTAAGGATATTTAAAAAATCGATCTTGGGTTTAGATTTATTAGAAAAGTGAACATAAAGAGTCCAGATCAACTGAGCCGGGAAAATAATTGAAAATAAATCAATTACTGCAGGACTAATCTGCAAATTGAAAACAATGATGGATATAAACGAAACTAGTGGGGACCATTTAAAGGCGCTGATTAAGTTGCGGATCCTTGAACTACTTTGATTGTTGATATAAAAGAAGTAATAGATCAAAGAGAGCGCAATAATGGACACTCCTGAGATGGCGCTTAATCCTAATCCGCCCCAAATATTATTATTCGACCTTGCAATTGCAGTGTTATAGAAAAACGACAGGGCAATAAATGTTGTAAAAATGAGTAGGGGTATATCAAAGGGGATAGACAAAAAATGGGGACCCTTAACATTAATTATTCTTAAAATCTGAACCAAAACCAAAATTATTGCTATGGCGTAAATCCCTATAGTCAAAAATGGATATGAATATTCCGCTTTTAAGCTTGGTAGTAAGAACAAAAAAAGAGTAATAAAGATTGAAAAATTTCTGCCAATAAAATCCAAAGAGTTTATGGCGAATTGGGCTGGATCTTTAAAAGTCTCTCTATCTGGCAAGTTTATGGTCAAAATTCTTTTTGGGGCAATAGCGATGCTAATTTTCCTAGCCATTTGGTATAATTAACGAGTGAAATATTTATTAGTTTAGCAATTGGTATTATTATATTCAAGTATGGAAATAATAAACGGAACAGAATTGTCAGAAAAGCTATTATCCGAGCTCAAGCCCGCAGTACAATCTTTGTCCAGAAGGCCAAGGCTAGATATTGTATTCGTTGGTGAGAATGAGGCTAGTCAAGTCTATGTAAACAAAAAAAAGGCCGCCGGAGAATTTTTAGGTATTGATGTAATTGTGCATTCATATAAATCCTCTACGACCGAAGAAATATTTGCCTTAGTTGAAGGACTTGCCCAAGATAAAAATGTTGACGGAATAATAATCCAGTTACCCGCTCCTAATATTGATACTGAAAAAATCTTTCCTTTAATACCTGTTGAAAAGGACGTGGATGGTTTAAATCCAAAGACTTTAGGGAATATTTTCCACGGAGATTTAAGCCTAATCCCTGCTACAGTCAGAGGGATAATGTTTGTTTTTGAATATATTGCTGCAAAAGATAATCTTTCATTAAAAGAATTCCTAGAAGGCAAAAATATTTTAATTGCAAATAGATCTTTAATAATCGGGAAGCCCCTTTTAGGTGTTTTGAATAAATATAATGCAACAATAACTATGGTGCATACTAAGACTAAGAATATTAACGACTTCGTTCCATCGGCTGACATTATTGTTTTAGGAACAGGATCCAAGATTCCATTAGATTATTCTCTATTCAAAAAGGATGTCGTATTAATAGACGCTGGCTTTAATAAGGTTGGCAAAATTGTCGAAGGCGATGTGCGCTTTGATCAGTTAAATGAGAACGTAGCATATTTATCACCCGTGCCAAATGGAATTGGCCCACTAGGAGTAGCCTTCCTTTTAAACAACACGCTAGATTGCTTTACAGCTGTAAATCACTGAGTTGCTCGATCTAAATTCCTCTTTACAGAGCTTTTTAATTAGATATGTATCTAAATCAGAATAGGTTTCCCTTTCTTTGTCTCCGACTACAATATATTCAATGCTGTACTTTTTTATTACTTTATTAAATTCTTCTTCTAATTTTGTTGTGTACAAAGTTTTCACTTCATCTTTACGAGCATTAATTTCATCAATGTTTGATCTCCATTGCCATTCGTGGGTGGGCCATCCTATGATCGTCGTAAGTCCTGTATTGGCAGAGATTCTGCAATAGTAGGTATAGGCATCGCCAACAGCCTCAACGATATTGTGTTGTCCCTTAACATTTGTGTTTAACCAGGAAATCATATCGTAGTCCTCCGGATAAAGCCTTTTAATATAGGCATTGCCATCCATAGTGTCGTATAGTTTTAATGTTTTATCTCCATTTATGAGTTGTTCAAACGAAAAGCTTTTGCCATCATCGAATTTGAAGAATGAGTAAAAATCACCTAGGGCTTCGAAAATATATGAAAATGATGATATGAAAATTATTAAAACCACTAAGGAGTTTATGGCCATCATTAAAAATCCGCTTTTAATAGGCGTGGTATATAGCTTTTTTAATAAGGCGTTTACAAAATAGAAGCAAGAAATGAAAAACATTGGCCAGGCTGCAAAGTAGAATTTGAAAACGGTATTAGTCCTAAAATATGGCGGGTTTGATTTGTCAAAAAGATCTTTTACATAAAAAATCTCGACCCCTATGATTAAGGCAAAAGCTGCTAGTCCTAAAAGAAATGCGAAAATGGCAGTGTCGTTTTCTTTAATTAAAGTCCTTATATGTTTGGCAATACTTAGTCCTTTGGCCTTTATTAAGGTTAGATAAGAAATCCCAACGCTTAATAAAATGAATAGCTGAGCTCCCCACATTAGAATCCACTCCTTCATATCTCTTGGAGAATTTAAAGGGACAATCCCAAGTCCGCCAACTGCCGGCTTGAAGTTGGAAAAGTAGGGTGACATAACGATTAAGCCAGGGAGTAATAATGTCGTTTCTAAAATTAAGAATGTAATTAATTTGCTTCTAAGGGGGGCATCAAACATCAA
>CAZLRZ010000001.1:0-66342 GCA_964562165.1 uncultured Candidatus Saccharibacteria bacterium | reverse complement strand
TTTCTAAAATTAAGAATGTAATTAATTTGCTTCTAAGGGGGGCATCAAACATCAAAAATTGAGCAAAATTTATTAAAAGGAATAGAAAGTTTGCGGTAATAAAGTCCCAGCTATTGATTCCGTACAAGGCCACAACAGGAATAGATAAAAAGAGCATCATTTCGAGCCTCTTTTTTGAATTAAACTTTGTATTCCAGATGTTATATAGAAAGGCTATAAGCATTAATAGAAAGGGGAAACCAAGAAAGTGACCGTGCAAATCTCCTAATATAATTGAATAAGCAGGGAATTCGTTTATAACAAAGGGAATTGTCCTTGTTGCATCGGGGAACCAATATGTGAAGTTTTGTCCGTTAAAAAATGCTTCGAGTAATTTATATATATAATGTAAGTTTCCTCCAAAGCAGATTAATGTAGCTCCCATAATCGCAATCACCACCGACCACTTTTTCAATGATCCTTTTGTTAGTTGGTAGATAATTGCAAAACTCAAAATGAAGCCGTAGGCGATGATTGTATTTAAAGCAAAATTATAGGCGAAGGAAACGGGAATTGCCCCAAGTTTTGCAACAAAAGTAAATAAATAATGCCCAATATAGTAGTAATTGATTGATGATCCGGCAAACCACATATCCGAAGGAGGCATAAATTCTGACCTACTGATGGAATTCATAAAGGCAATGTTCATAAACTTTTCGGTTCCTTCTATTTGTGAATTTGTAGATTTGATCAAATTCCAAACCATAAAAATTGCCAAGAAGATTAATTCTTCTTTTAGCATTGTCTTTGTAAACTTGAATTTGCCTTTTGAAAGTCGATACCCTGAAAAGCCCAATAGAAGGACGAAAACGATTATGGTGCTCCATTCATTAAAGGGGACCAGCTTGATGGAACTCAATATCCACAATGCGATTCCACTAATAAAGAAGCCGATAAATTTTGAAACGGCATAGCCTTTATCAAACCACTTTCTGAAATATTTTTCTGCAAAACCAAGCCCAATAACGTTAAAACACAAGAAAATCAAATACCAGATAATCGTATATTTTATTTCCATTTATTAGAATCTATTAAATTAAATATTTCATTTGCTTGGGCAATTGCATAATTTGTGCCTCGATCGTGGGGGAAGATCTGAGCGAAATGAGCAAAAAGTAGTCCTTTTTGCCCTGATTTATATGATAGTATTTCGAAGTCGGTTGTTGCAATATGCTGAGCTTCAGGAGCTTTGAAGAATTCCACGGATTCGATAGTCTGATAATCGAAATCGGGTTTAATCTTTTTCAAATAATTTATACATTTTTCTAATAATTCTTCTTTAGTAGCTTTAAATAATTCGGAATTAACATTCGTATATTTACCAAGATAAACTATCGATTTGCCATTAAATTTTGATTTGGAAATTAAATTTGTATGTTCAACTAAAGCCACAAATGGAGCTGAAGTGTCGTTAACGCTTGTCCAGTAATACTTACTAAGCCCTGTCTTTAATGTAAGGATGAAACAATATGCACCAATAAATTTAATTTTCTTTAATTTCTCGGCAAATTTTTTGGGTGGATTAAAAAGCTGAATAAAAAACTTTGGTGGTATTGTCGAAACTACAATATCAAACTTCTTTTCGATTTTCTTATTGATTCCGTCTGTAAATCCAATCTTATGTTGATCTTTAATCCTTGAATAACCTGTTATTGTTGAGTTTTTAAATATATTCCCGCCATTTTCTAATATGGATTTCTCAAGTGCTGAAATTAAAGTGTGGAAGCTTCCTTCGATATATCCGAGCTTTTCATCTTTGGTTGGGAAGTCCCTTGAGCTTGATCTATCGTGGATTCTAGTCCAGAACCAAGTCATAGCAATGTTTTTGTATTCGCCTTCAAATTTGGATTCTAATAAAGGCTTCCACATTACATCTGTTACAGTTTTGCCAAAATACTTATTGCACCAATCATAAGCGGTCCATTTCTCAAATTGCTTGATGTTATTGGTCTTTTGTAGATAAAAGCTGACAAATCCGAGTCTAAATCTATTAAATATGTTTAGTTTAGGGAAAGTTAAGATATCTAATGCTGATGAAAAAGATAGAAGTTTTACTCCATCAAATAAGCCCATTTTGCTGGGGATCCACTCAATAGTGTCTTTTAGTCCTAATTCCTCAAGTAAATTTTGTAAATCTATGTCGCTTTTAAAAAAGTGGTGGTAAAATTTTTCTATATGTTGATTTTCAATTTTTAATCCAGAGGCAAGGCCGCCAACTTCAGGTGACTTTTCAATAATGGTGACGTCAAAGCCGTTCTTAGATAATTTGTGAGCTAATGTTAGACCTAAAATTCCGCCACCAATTATACCTATGGATAGAGATTTTGAATTCTGCATCATTATTTAAGATTAAAATTTGCTTCGTAAAGAATCATATCATATCATAATCTATAGTTTACAAAATTTACAATGAATACAAAAAAACTTTCCGAACAAGACCATGAAGTAGCCGATTTAATTGACAAAGAAGCCAATAGACAGCGTACAAACTTGTCTTTAATTCCATCCGAAAACATATTTAGTCCGGCAGTCAGAGAAGCCGTTGGGTCAATATTTATGCAAAAATATTCAGAAGGCAATGTGGGAGCTAGATATTACGAAGGTAATGAATATGTTGATGCGCTAGAATCCTTAGCTATGGAAAGAGCAAAAAAGCTTTTTAATTTACCAGCCGATTGGTCAGTAAACGTTCAGGCATTAGCCGGAAGTAATGCTAATATTGCTGTATATTTAGGAGTGTTGCCTCCTGGATCAACGATCCTATCGATGTACTTGCCCGATGGTGGCCACTTGTCACATGGCTGGTCATATTCTCCCGCTAAAGACAAGGGTGAAACTTCAAGCGAAGTTTACCTAGGTGGTACAAAAAAAGTAAACATTTCTTCAAGATTGTATAACATTGTTCAGTATAAAACCGACCCGAAAACCCATCTTTTTGATTATGATCAAATTCAGGAATTGGCAAATAAGTACAAGCCTAATTTAATAATTACCGGTGGGACTGCATATCCTAGAGATATTGATTATAAAAAAATGAAAGCCATTGCAGATTCTGTTGGCGCTCTATATATGGCCGATATTGCCCATGAAGCCGGATTAATTGCCGCTTCTGTTTTGAATTCACCCGTTGGGATTGCTGATATTGTCACTATGACAACTCATAAAACTTTGCGATCAGGTCGAGGAGCAATAATCTTAGGTCGAAGCGATTTAATTAAAAAAATTAACAAAGGAGTATTGCCAGGGCTTCAAGGTGGCCCCTTCAACAATAATATCGCCGGAATTTGCGTTGGCCTAGGTGAAGCTTTACAGGATGATTTTAAACTTTATGCAAAAGCCGTAATAGATAATGCAAAAGCATTAGCCGAGGCCTTAAGTAGCTATGGCTTTGATTTGTTAACAGGCGGAACTGACAAGCATTTAATCTTAATAGACATGACAAAAAAGGGGATTTTTGGCAAATACACAGCTAGAGCTTTAAATTTTGCGGGCTTAGTTTGTAATATGAATACAATGCCGGGTGAAAAACGTTCCCCAGCCGATCCATCTGCTATTCGACTAGGTACTCCATCAATAACAACTAGGGGGTTAGGAAAGGCTGAGATGCTTTTAATTGCAAAATGGATCAACAATGTTGTCGAAGAAGTTAAACAATGGGCGGGAATGGATTTTGAGGCTTTTCAGGAACAAGTAAAAAGTTCTCCCGTGATAATTTCCACCAAAAAAGAAGTTGAGGAATTATGCTTAAAGTTCCCGGTCGGATTCTAAAAAGAAGTCGCAATTGAAGTGATTTCCCAAATACTATTCAATTCTTCTGTTTTTTCAAGAGTGATAAATCTAGTGTTTTGACCTTCATTATATACAGGTTCGCTAACATTGGGCTTAAACTTCAAATCAAAATCAACTAAAAAAATAGCGGTATTAGAATTTGAAAGGTCTTCGATAAGATCAACTTTAGTCAATTCAACACTTTCCCAGTGGTTAAAAGTGACGCCATAAGCTTGTAAAGTCGAATTCAGCTGTGGAGGATCGTTCCCGACTAGTTTTTCACTAAGAATATCAAGAGCTAAATTTATTTTGTCTTCGTTAATGTATCGGAAAAACTTTTCAAGCACCTCTTGTGGAGTTTCTTCGATAATAGCAGTTTGAGTATTTTGAATAGTAGCCGATGGAGAAATTAATATTTGTTCAACATCACTATTATTTAAGTTGTTCCTATTAAGAACAATTACCACAAGAGCTATTAAGAGAATTAGGGGGATAAGTCCAATAGCAAAAATCAATGTGTTTTTATTCATGATTTGCTGAATTGATATAGCTGATTATACAACATTAAACATCAATGTATAAATTATTACTAAATATCTAAATAAAAATGGCCATTCTCAAAATTTTTTCTTAAAAAAGTCCTTTCTTGAGGATCCCCCAAAGCTTGCCAAAAAAAATGATTCCTATGAGCGTATGTAGTGGCCCATAATATGTTAGCCTCTACTCCAAACTTCTTTCTAAGCAGTTCAAACATAGGTTCAATATGATTTGTTGTCCAATTTGTATAATTTCCTTCAGGCTCCTTTGGATTTCGGGCTTTATCAACCGTATAGAAATTGTATGTTCTGGGGTTAGACATTAAAACTCCAACAACTCCTAGCGCCCATGTTGGTGTGCCATATCCCTGTCTTAAGAAAGGTTCCGTGACTTTAAGATCTGAACACCAAGCAAACTCATTCTGAAAAAGACTTAAAATTTCAGGTGGATAAAAAAGCCGTGCGCCGTCGTTTGATGTTTTTGCATCAAAGGTGCCGACTAGCTTATCCCCAGTCATAATGTCTATATGTCGAATAGTTGGATATTTATCTGTTTTTGGGTTGGCATACAATCTCATACTAAATTATATCATAATTATATACCGATTCTAAATCCTCAATTATACTTTACAAAAAAAATCCATCGTGTCACAATTTATCTATGAATTTATTTGCTATAGCAAAAGCGTTGGGTGTTGATGATATTACATCGCCAACTATTCCGTTTGTCCCTCCTGCTGGTACAATTACCGGGGTTCCTACTATTACTGCGCCTGTTACAGGGGGGAGTATTTCATTAAAAGCCGATGTTGTGAGTTTGGATAAAGGCAGTGAAACCGATGTTAGTGTTAGTGTTTTTAGTAATAGTGAAGAAATAAAATCCTTAAAATTTACTATTGCGTATGACACCAATGTTTTTGAAGTTGTTGATTCTAATACAACTGTGCAAAATATCCAAATAAACTATTTGAATACATTTTTTGTTAGTTCGGTTAATAGTGTTGATAAGGCAAATGGGCTGATCAGGGTTGAGGCAAGTTCTCAAACTGGAGCGGCTACCCTGACCAATATGGTTGTTGCAAAAATCAAAGTCAGGGCTATAAAAGATGGTATTGGGGAATTTTCGATAGTTAAACAAGAATCAAGTCTAAAGAAAGCCGATCAAACCAATGTGCTTGTGGCAACTCAAGGAGTGAATTTGATTGTTGGAGAGGGAACCATTACGGCAAGTCCAACAACTGTAAATTATACCGACATGGTTAAACCAACTTTTGGCAGAACTCCGGATACAGCACTATTTGACACTCCAGGAAGTATTTCCGCTGTAGTAGGCGGCCTATTTTTGATAATAACCGGATTCTATTTGTACAAGAAAAAGGATGGCCATGATTTACAGCGCTGAGGAAGTCTTTATGAATACAATTATCCGTATTCAAATAGTTTCAACTCGAGGCACTATTTTCACGAAAGAAAAACTCTACAAATCTTATGATTTCTTTAAGGACGTTGTTAATAAATTCTCCAGATTCAAAAAAGATAGCGAGCTTTCACTGTTAAATAACGGGAAGTTAAAAGACGGAGTTGTTTCTAAAGAATTGTTCGATTTGATTTCCAAAGTATTAAAGGTATCCAAAGAAACCGATGGGATTTACGATCCAACAATTATCGATTTACTTGAATTGTACGGATATGATTCGGAGGGTTCGTTTAAAGGATTATCAAATAATAAGCTTTCGGAGGAGGTTATTAAGATGTGCAAAGGCAGGCCTTCTCCAAATGAAATAGTCATCAATCCTGATACAAATCAAATATTATTAAAGAAGAATCAGAAAATCGATTTAGGTAGTATTGGTAAAGGATATGCTGTTGATCTCGCTTTTAATTTTCTGCGAAAATTTAAATTTGATGGTATATTAATAAATGCAGGGGGAGATATAAGGTCATACGGAGTGAATTCAGAAGGCCTGCCTTGGACTATTGGTCTATATAAAGCGGATTTGCCAAATTCCGGTTTAAACTTAGAAGATAAAGTTGATTCATGGGGGAAAGTCGTTCTTGAAAATGAAAGCATATCAGGGTCTGGGGGTTGGGCAAGAAAGGTCGGAATATTTCATCATTTACTGAGTCCAAAAACAGGATTCCCGGTAAATGAAACATCACAATCGTTCGTAATTGCCCCAACCGCAACTGAAAGCGACCTGTGGGCAACTGTTTTGTTTCTGTTGGGTAAAAACGGCTTATCAATAATTAATAGAAAAGGCTATAAAGGCTTTTTAGTTGATTTTCAAGGTAATATTTTTAAATCTAATAATTTTAACTATGGGAAATTCTGATTTACTAATACAGATTCAAAAGGGCTTTAGCGAAATATCCATTGACGAAAAATACAAAGAAGAAGCAATTAAAAACATCGAAATCTGGCTTAATGACCCGATGTACAAAGAATATATCCCTCAAATTGAATACTTAGTAGAATCAAAAAAATGGGATCTTTTACTAGATTCGTTTTATCAAGTCATTCCATTTGGAACAGGTGGACGTAGAGGATTGGTTGGAATTGGCCCAAACAGAATCAATACAATTACAATTCAACTTTCTGCTCAGGGTCATTCGCAATATTTATTAACAAAATTCGGAGACGAAGCTAAAACTAGGGGAATAGTTATTTCGTATGATGTTAGACAGTATGTGAAAAAAGGTGTTTTTGATGACTCAAGGCTTAATCCATTAAAAGATTTAAGTTGCAGAGATTTAGCCGAAAAAGCCGCAATGGTTTATGCAGGTAACGGGATTAAAGTCTTTATGTTTAACAGCTTTTCTTCAACACCTGAGCTTTCTTTCCAAGTGCGAAGAAAACATTGCGTGGGTGGAGATATGATAAGTGCTTCGCACAATCCCCCCGAGTATAATGGCAAGAAGGTAGTCGATGAAAATGGCGGTCAGCTTATCCCTCCATTTGATGAGGAATTAGTGGATATTGTTACCAAAGAAGTTGAAATAATTAATACTATTGATTTAGATCAAGCAAAAAATCAAGGTCTTTTTGAATTTTTGACAGAGCAAGACCATAATGCATATATCGAATCAGCAGCTAAAAGTTCACTTGCAGATTATAGAGATATTAAAATATTTTTCTCTCCATTTCATGGAACGGCATCAACATCCGTTTATCCTGTTTTAAAGTCATTAAACTTTGATATAACAATGGATAAAAAGACCTCGGAGCCTGATCCGAGTTTCCCGGGCATCATATTTAACATTCCTAATCCCGAAGTTACCGAAGCATATACAAATTTATTGCCTGAAGCAAGTGCAATTAATTCAGACATAATAATAGTAGCAGACCCGGACGCGGATAGAATTGGCTTAATGTCCAAAGAAAACGACTCTTGGCGATTCTTTACCGGTAACGAAATTATGATTTTCGAAACAATTTATTTACTTGAAGAATTAAAAAGACAGAATAAATTAAATAGCGAGAAACTTATTTTAAAAACTTTAGTCACTACTAATCTCCTTGAGGTTTTAGCCGAAAAATTTGGAGTCAAAATCGAAAGTGATTTATTTGTTGGTTTTAAATATATTGGCCAAATAATGAATGAGATGGAAAAGAAAGGAGAACTGGAGAATCTATTAATTGCCGGAGAAGAAAGTCATGGTAGTGTTATTGGAGGATACATCCGCGATAAAGATACTTGCGTTCCTGCCATCTTAGTTTCGGAACTTGCCTCATTATTAAAACGACAAGGTAAAACATTAGGTCAATACTTAGATTCTTTATATGAAGAATATGGATATTACCAAAACTATTTAACTGAAATTCGTTTACCGGGAGCTGAAGGAATGAATAAAATGAATCAGATTCAACAAGGGTTGAGGACTAATCCTCCAACAGCCTTTGGAGATTTTGAAATCGAAAAGATTAAAGATTATTGGCAAGGTGAGCCTTTTAAATCCGAGACGGACAAAGTCTCTAGAAATGTCTTAAAGATAAAATTCAAAACAACGGAGCAAATCAAATACATGCATGTTGTTGTAAGGCCATCAGGAACAGAACCAAAGACCAAATTCTATTTTGAAATTGGCTTATCGGCTAACGAAAATACAAAACTTGAAGAAGAAAAGGCTTATGTAATGAGCGTGATGAAAGAACTTGAAAAGGCAGTAATTAAATACTGTTATAAAATTATCAATATCGATTTTCCAGATAGAGGCTTTTTACTTTTCTGGCAATTAGATGCCCTTAGTAAAATTAAGTATTTCCAAATAGAGCCTGAAATTGAAGCCTTAAAATCAATTGAAGATCCTGTTGTGAAAAATAAAAAACTGAATGAATTATTAGCATTTTTAGGGACGGACGCCATTCAAAAGGTTGATGGGGCATTCAAAGAAAAAAATGGTATAGGCATTAAAAGTTTTTTAGGGATATAATTATTTAATTATTAATTTGTCATTATGAAAATAGTAGTTTTTGCAGGTGGCACAGGAAAACGTTTTTGGCCAGCAAGTAGGATTAATAATCCTAAACAATTTCAAAATGTTCAGGGTGACAAACCCCTAGTTAGACTTGCGTATGAGCAACTTTTAGAAGGAATTCAAAAAGAGGATATCTTCTTTTGTACAGGTAAGGTTTATGAAAAAGAGATCAAATCTATTTTGCCCGAGATAAATCCAGAAAATTTCATTTTTGACCCTGTTATGCGAGATACAGGCCCTGCAGTAACTTTAGCAGTTGCATATCTCAACAAAAAATTCCCTGATGAAGTTGTAATTATAAGGTGGGCGGACAATTTGATCAAAGACAATAAAACATATATTGACGCTTTAATTGAAGCGGAAAATCAAGTAAAAATTAATGATAAATTCGTTTTTATTGCCGTACCTGCAAGATTTGCTTCTCCTCATAGAGGTTACTTAAAATTTGGAAAAGAACTCCAGGTTTTCAATAATCCAAAAAATGTTTTAAAGAAATTTATTCGATTCGTTGAAAAACCAAGTCAACAAGTGGCCGAAGAATATTTGCTCTCAGGCGAATATGCTTGGAATCCGGGATATTGGGTTGTAAAATCATCAGCTTATCTTGCAAAAGTAGAGCAAACAAATAAAAAAATCTTTAGTGTTTGCCAAGAGGTTGTTAATTCGAATTTTTCAGACGAAGCGAATGCTAAATATGCACTACTAGAGAAGATCTCCGCCGACTATGTTTTTGCTGAAAAAGTTTTTCCTGGTGAAGCTTTAATAATCCACTCAGACATGGGTTGGAGCGACGTCGGGGAATGGATCGCACTAAAAGAAGCACTCGAAAAAAACAAAGATGATGTCGTCACCAAAGGAAATGTCTATCCTTATCAAACAACCGATAGTATTATCTACAATTACGAAGATAGTAAAATGATCACCACAATTGGGATTGATGGCTTTGTAGTTGTTAACACTCCTGATGTAATTGCAATCTTTCCTAAAGAAGATAATACTAAACTCAAAGAGTTGCTAAAGAAATTTGAAGGAACCGATTTAGAAAAATATTTGTAAAAACTTTATAAAAATGGAAGTTAAATATCAATCAATTAAAATCGAAGATCTTAACGAAGTGAAAAGTTTTTTGGAATCTAGGCATTTAATCCCTGAAGCCGAAGCCAAAATGCTTGACGGATATTTAAAAAAGAATTCCGAAACTTCTGTAAAAGCTATTGTGGATAATAAGATCGTCGGAATAACCTTGGTTGGATTTGATGGCATCAAAGGTCAAATATATAAATTAGTGGTAGATGAAGAATACCGAAGTCACGGGATAGGAAGAGCCTTAATTCTTGAGGCAATTGATCGGTTAAAGCTTTTGAAAGCTGTAGAAATTTCGATCAATTGCCGACCAATTTTAATTAAATGGTATGAATCTCAAGGCTTTCAAAAAATTGAATCAACCCATTATGCAAGGCCGATTGAAGGAGAATTAAGCAATTTTTGTTAAAATATTTTTAATTATTAAAACTGCTCAAAATGAAAATCTTTATTGATACTGCTGATCCAAGCTTAATTCGAAAATATTGGGAAATGGGAATGATCGATGGAGTTACAACAAACCCCTCACTTGCCTCAAAAGTCGGCAGACCATTTGAAGATGTTGTAAAAGAGATTTTTCAAATTGTTGATGGGCCAATAAGCCTTGAAGTGCTATCGACTGACTATGAAGGGATCTTAAGGGAGGCTCGTTCACTTGCTCTACTAAATAAAAATGTCGTTGTTAAAATTCCACTTATCGAAGAAGGCTTAAAAGCAGTTAAAGTCTTAACTCAAGAAGGAATAAAAACCAATGTCACATTAGTATTTTCACCCAACCAAGCATTATTAGCTGCAAAAGCTGGGGCAACATACATCAGTCCCTTTTTAGGAAGGCTTGATGACAATGGAGAAAACGGATTAGAAGTTCTTAAGGAAATTGTAGCAATCGTTCATGGGTATAAATTTAACTCATTAGTTCTTGCGGCTTCAATCCGATCGGATGTCACAGTAAAGCAAGTAACCTTAATTGGCGCTGATGTGGCAACTATTCCTCCAGAAATTCTAGAAAAACTTTCAAAGCATGAACTAACAACAAAAGGGCTTGAAAAGTTTTTGAGTGATTATAAAGAGGCTGGACTTAAGCCTTTAGTATAGCTGATTCTAATTCTTTAAAACTTTTATGAGGTTCCGTAGATTTACATAAATAGGATCCTACGCTCAGTATATCCACAGGGTATTTTAAAATAGTTTCGATTGTTTTTAAATTGATAGATCCATCTATCCCCAATTTCCCCTTAAATCCAGTCTCTCTTAATTTGTTTAATAAATTTAGTCGAGAAACTAATAATGGTGAGCCTTGTTTTCCAGGTTCCACAGTAAATATCTGAATCATGTCAATAAGCTTATGATATGGCAATATCTGTTCTAAAGAATTATCGGGGTTCATAGAAATCCCCACGTCTTTTTTATAGTGGTGAATCAAGTCGATCAAATAGGAAATATCTTCCTTGCAGTCGAGATTTATTATTATAGTTTTAACTCTAGGTTCATTTATTAATTTTTTTATACTTTTGGATGGGAAATCCATCATTAAGTCAAAGGTTAAATTAAGTTCTCCTTTAAGATTTAATGCGTCCGAAACGCCTATTGTTCGGGATTTAGTACGGGCCCAATCGACAATATCTATATCGAAATCTTTTGTTACAGCTACTAAAGCTCCAACTTGAAAAAGTAAGTCTGTGAAATTGGTAACTAATGGGGCGGGGTGTATTTTAATTACTCGATTCATAGTCAGATATCTGTTTTAGTCTTCGAATATGCCTTTCTTCTTGCGAAAAAGCTGTGAAAATAAATGTCTTAATTATTTCAAAATCTTTAGCCTCATTAAAGGTTAAATTATCAATTACCAAAACATTACAATTATTGTGTTCCTTTGATAGTCTTGCGCTTTCTACCGATTGAATACAAGCGGCTCTTGCCCCTTTAACTTTGTTTGCGGCAATAACCATTCCGGTTCCGCTGCTGCAGATTAAAATACCAAGTGAAAAGGGCTCTCTTGCAGCAGCTTCCGCTACGTCAAAAGCAAATAAGGGATAGTCATCATCTTGGATAAATTCAAACGGCCCCATATCTTTGTGGAGTAATCCAATAGAGGATAGATATCTTTTTACTATTTCTTTGGTATTAAAGCCTGCGTGATCTGAACCGATATAAATCATAAACTACAAATTAATTGTATATAAAAAATTGTAGAGAAATTTAAGAAAGTAAGCAAATGAATTTTAAAGCTCTTTTGTTTGGAACATCTTTTGTGAAGTATAGCCAAGCTTTTTGTAATATTCTCTTGTTCCGATTGCAGATATTACGCTGATTTTTTTGAATTTATTATTAATGGCAATTTCTTCGGCTGCTGCGACTAAAGTTTTCCCAACTCCTGTATGTTGAGTCTTTTCGCCGATTGATTTGCCTATGCCTACGACCTGCCCATAGACGTGGACTTCACGAATTATTGCAGAATCTTTGACCTCTTTATAAAGTTCATTTTCGATAGATTCATTTTTGTCTGACAAAAAAAGACGTAAAAACCCTGCGATTTTGTTTTCCGTTTCAAGCGTAATGAAATAGTCAGTCCCAACTTGCGATTTGTACGCTAAGATGTTTTTCCCTAAAGATTCAAAAATTACCTTAGTATTTTTCACTTCTCGGCATCTGATGCATTGGCAAGGTGTTCCTTCTTTTATAAGTTCATTTTCAATGATTTGTCTAAGATTTGTTGTTTTGTTTCCGGCTTCAATTTCATTTGATGGAATGTCTCGGATAATACGTGTGAGTCTGCAGTATTTTGGTGTGTTCTTTAAACAAAACTTTAGAAGCTCAATTAATTCTTCATTACTATATGGTTTGTATTTGCCTTCATTGAAATATTTATAAAGCAATGTGCCTTTAATGATTGATGTCGGATAAATTTTCAACTCGTCAGGTTTAACTAATTCAAATAAATCCAAATAATCCTGTTTGTCGATTTCAATCGATGATCCGTACAAATTTGGCATCCAATGGGCATGGATTTTAAATCCGGCTGATCGGATTAAATTAACAGCGTTTACAATTTGAGCTCTTGTTGTGCCTCTTTGGTTTTTTTCTAAAACAATATCGTTTAAAGATTGGACTCCTATTTGAATTTTTGTTGCGCCAAATTGCCTTAATTCTTGGATCTCTTTGGGTGAAATATAATCGGGCCTAGTTTCCAAAACTAAACCAACATTCCTCGATTTTGCATTTTGATTTTTGAGTTGTTCTTCAAAAAGTTCTTCCCAAGTTGCTGATTCGTTTTTTACAAGTCTTTCAAAGTTGATTTTTGAATTGTAGGTGACAACTTCATTTTTATCTTTCATCGGGTCTTCTACTAGCATTGAAGCCTTTTCGATTCGGCCGTCCATAACTCCAAAGTCGTTCATGGCCTCAAAGCATCTTTTTATAAACCAAATTTTGTATTCGATAGGGTAAAAAGACCAAGTCCCTCCAAGAACTATTAATTCGATTTTTTCAGTATTGTGGCCAATATTTTTTAGGGCAAGTAAACGATTGTATGTTTGCAGATATGGATCAAATGCATTCCTGGCTGCTCTTTGAGCACCGGGCTCTGAACTTATATAGCTTTTTGGCATTCTAATATCATTAGGGCAAAAAATGCACTTTCCTGGGCAAGGGTAGGGTTTTGTTAAGACAGTAATAACTGTAACCCCTGACATTGTTCTGCTAGGCTTTAATTTTAGTACGTCTAGGATTTCACTATCTAAGCTCATTAAACCTTTTTCGCAATATTCTTTATACGATGAAATCAATTGATCACGGCTAAATAATTCGTGACCTCTTGGGTACTTCCGAAGCAAAATCTGAATTCTTTTATTATTAACTTTTTTTAAGTTTTCGAGCTCTTTAAAGAACTCAATAGGGACCTGCATTTTTTTGTATTGTAAAGTCATTACAATATTATACAATATGATATACTCGCTTTATGTCAAAAATGTCATTTTTTAAAAAGAAAAAGTGGTGGTTTTTTCTAGGCCTAATAATATTGGCTTTGATTCTTGTGTTTCGCCCAGTACAAAACACAAATAAAGCCGATTATATTTATGAATCTGTAAAAAAGACAGACATTATTGAACAAGTGAATGCAAATGGATCGGTTAGCTTCAAAAACACCTTTAATGTAAATCCAAGAATAAATGCCAAAGTGGTATCCGTAAGTGTTAAAGTTGGAGACTTTGTTAAAAAAGATCAAGAGCTTTTACGTTTAGACGATACTGATCTCCAAAGTGCATACAAAAGCTCCCAATATTCTTTTAACTCAGCAGTTTACGGACGCGATAAATTAAAAAACGCCCCAATCGTTGATGATTACTCAGTTAAACAAGCACAGCAACAAGTTAATATTACTTGGGTCAACCAAGAAAATGCCAAAAGAAATTTAGAAAATGCAATTATAAAAAGCCCTGCTGATGGCGTTGTTTCCACTCTAAACCTCAAGGTTGGCGATTTTGCTAGTATTTCACAACTGACTCCGGCGCTAGTTATTGGCGAAAGTGGTGAATTGGTGGCAAACCTTACAGTTAATGAATTAGATGTATCTAAAGTGAAACTCGATCAGGAGATCAAATTAGAAATTGAAGCAGTTGGAAAATCTATTACAGGTAAGATTATTCAAATTAATCCTAGCGGAACCAACGTTGCCGGTGTTGTTAACTACATTGTTAAAGCCTCAATTCCAGAGCAACAAACTTTACTTGCTGAAATGACTATTAATGGATTAATTACAGTTAATAAAACCCCCAATGTTTTGTCATTATCCTCATCTGCAATCAGAGAGAAAAGTGGGAAATCATTTGTTTATGTTCCTGAATTTGACGAATCCGGAGCCTTGTTAAAAATTTCTGAAAAAGAAATCCAAACTGGAGTTAATAATAATTCTTTGGTCGAAATAGTATCCGGATTAAATGAGGGAGATCAAGTTGTTTTAAATTACGATTTATCGGTTAACACTATCAATTTTAGTCTTGGTGGTTCAAATTAAATATGCCTCTTATCAAATTAGTTTCAATCAAAAAATCCTATAATACAGGCCCAAACCAGTTCGAGGCTTTAAAAGGCGTTGATCTTAATATTGAAAAGGGCGAGTTTGTTGCAATTATGGGGCCCTCAGGCTCCGGGAAATCAACTTTGATGCATATTATTGGTTGTCTTGATACTCCAACCACCGGTGTATATTACCTCAAAGATAAAAATGTCGCCCAAATGAAAGACACAGATTTGGCTAAAGTCAGAAACGAAGACATCGGATTTGTTTTTCAGGCCTTTAATTTACTACCTAGGATTACAGTCGAACAAAATGTAAAGCTACCCTTTGCATACACAAAACAGATCATATCAAAAGAAGAACAAGACAAACGAGTAAGTGAAGCCTTAAAAGTTGTAGGTTTATATGATAAAAGACATAACAAATCAAATGAATTGTCAGGAGGGCAAATCCAAAGAACGGCAATTGCCCGAAGCTTGATTTTAGATCCTGCTATGATTTTAGCAGACGAACCTACCGGTAATCTCGATACGAAAACTGGCGAAGAAGTTATGAAGGTTTTTAAGGAGCTCAATAATAAAGGACATACAATTATTTTAGTGACTCATGAAGAAGATATAGCCCAAAACGCAAAAAGAATAATCAAATTGAAAGATGGTTTAATTATTTCGGATAAAAAATGCGATTAAATATTTTATTAAAAAACGCCTTCGACTCACTAACGGTCAACAAACTCAGAACCTTTTTGACTGTCTTGGGTATAGTCATTGGAATTACTTCCGTAATCACTTTAGTAAACATTGGTGAAGCGGCACAGGGCACAATCGAATCTTCAGTCTCGGCATTTGGTTCCGACCTAATCACTGTAATACCCGGGAAGTTTCAAAGCAGTTCACAAGGTTTTTCTTTTGATCTGTCTGCTTCATTTGAATTTCAAAATGTAGTTGATTTAAAAAACAAACCCAATATCTATTTAAAAGGTATTTCAACTGAATCCAGCAAATTAGTGCCAATTAAAGTAGGTATAAACAATCAACAAATGTCCGTAACCGGTGTCTATGGTGATTATTTTTCCGTTAGAGCGGTAGATCTTTTAGCAGGTAGAGAAATTAATGAAAAGGATTCAGACACAGTTTCAAGAGTCGCCGTGATTGGTCCGGAAATTCGGGACAAATTTTTTGTTGATAACCCAATAGGGCAAACTATAAACATTTCCAACCAGAACTTTACGATAGTCGGAATCACAAAGCCAAGGGGTAGTAATGGTTTCCAAAATTTAGATGAAGTAATAATACTTCCTTTAAAAACTATGCAAAAATTGATTACTGGCAATAGTACGATTAGGTCAATAATTGTTTCTGCTAAAGACCCCGAATACATTAGTTTGGCAGCAGAAGAACTTAAAACCAACTTCAGACAAGTCAGAGGTCTAAAAGGCACTGAAGAATCCGATTTTACCATTAGAACGTCCGCTCAGGCATTGGGGATCCTCTCTGAAATCACAAGTATTTTTACAATATTTCTAGCTTTAATTGCGGGAATATCTTTGCTGGTTGGCGGGATTGGAATAATGAATATTATGTTTGTTAGCGTAAAAGAACGAACTCGTGAAATTGGCCTCCGAAAAGCCCTTGGAGCTACCCGAAACGACATTCTGCTTCAATTCTTAACCGAATCGATTGCTGTAACTATGTTGGGTGGAATCCTTGG
Organism: uncultured Candidatus Saccharibacteria bacterium; assembly: GCA_964562165.1. GTDB lineage: Bacteria > Patescibacteriota > Dojkabacteria > B142 > OLB20 > JAKQLP01. The sequence continues at coordinate 49,713 of CAZLRZ010000001.1, read as the reverse complement.
CACATTACTTGGAATCTTATTAACCTATATTTTTACACAAGTCGCCGCTTTAGCTTTCGCTATAAACATTAATACAATACTACTTGCTGTCGGTGTCTCTGGCCTTATAGGATTGGTCTTTGGAAGTTACCCTGCCTGGCAGGCCGGCAAATTAGATCCAATAGTCGCCTTAAGATATGAATAAAGAATCCGAAAATAAAATCATTGAACTAAATAAAGATTTCTACAAGATCACTAGCAGCACATTTTCAAAATCACGAAATTACACTTGGTCAGGTTGGGAAGTCCTATTAAAATACATTTCAGAAAACGGATACAATATATATAGTGTATTAGATCTCGCCTGTGGCAATGGGAGATTTGTAGAATCCCTTAAAAAACATTCCGAGGACTTCAATTACCTAGGAATTGACGCCGACGATTTTTTGCTTGAAGAGGCTAAAAAGAAATATAAAAGTCAAAAGGTAAAGTTTTTAAAACTCGATTTAATGAATTCTGCTGAACTTTCTAATATCAACAATTTCGGAAAGTTCGATCTAATCGTAATGTTCGGCTTTATGCATCACGTGCCCTCTACCCAAAAAAGAGTTGAATTGTTTAATATAGCCAATAGTTTATTAAGTGAGGAAGGTCTATTTTGCTTTAGTGTATGGGATTTCCCCGGCAAGAAATACGAAGAACGTGTTAATAAAAACGAAATAGCAAAGGAACTGGATTTTACCGATTCTCTAATTGATAAAAATGACTACCTATTAGATTGGCGCGAAGGTAAACGGGCTTATCGCTTTGCTCATTACTATACGGAAACTGAAATCAATGAACTTCTTTCACAAACCAACTATGAACAAATCCACGCATTTGCAGCGGATGGACGCGATTCTAAAAGTAATAGATATTTTGTTTTAAAGAAAAAACCCTAACGACTTTACTTTTATCCAGATATCATTTATCATTGGAGATATCCACTAGATTGGGCATTATTAGATATTGATTTTTTCCCATAATAGTTAGATAATCATTTTTCGAATTTTTTTATTATTAATTCTATGGCCAAAATTGATTACTCAGCAGTAAAAGATCTGCAAAACTACAGAAACATTGGTATTATCGCTCATGTAGATGCCGGTAAAACCACTACTACAGAAAGAATCCTTTTCTTTACAGGGAAAAAACATAAAGTCGGAGAAACACATGATGGTGCTGCCGATATGGATTTTATGCTGCAAGAGCGAGAAAGAGGTATTACTATCACTTCCGCTGCAACTACTTGTTTTTGGACTCTAGATAATATTTTACATAGAATTAATATTATCGATACACCAGGGCATGTAGATTTCACTGCAGAAGTTGAACGATCTCTTAGAGTCCTCGACGGAGCAGTCGTTGTCTTTGACGGAAAAATGGGAGTAGAACCACAATCCAGCAAGGTTTGGGGTCAAGCAGATAAATATATAGTTCCTAGAATTTGTTTTATTAATAAATTAAACCTAATCGGTGGCGATTTCGAAATGAGTTTGAAATCAATTCAGGATGAATTGTCTTCAAATGCTGTAGCTATTACTTATCCAATTGGTAAAGAACACGAGCTTAGAGGATTTGTAGATCTAGTAACAATGAAAGCATATGAATATGCTGATGAAGAAAAACACGAATTCAAAGAAACCGAAATCCCAGCTAATATTAAAGATAGATGTGATGAACTTCATTCTGTTTTAGTAGAAAAGTTAGCAGAATCGGATGATGTTTTGATGGAAAAATATTTAAATGATGGTGTTTTAGAATTAAACGAACTCTATACAGCACTTAGAATATCAACATTATCCAGTAAGATTTTCCCAGTAATGGGTGGAGATTCAAGAATGGCCGATACAAAGATACTTCTTGATAATGTCTGTAGATACCTACCTTCCCCATATCAAAAAAGATACATTTTCGAAAACAAAGAAACCGGTGAAAAAGAAGAATATGTTGGAAAGATCGTTGGAACAAACACAGAAACCGAAGAAAAATTTGTATATGATGCAAAAGTAACCGAACCATTCGTTGGTTTAGTTTTCAAAATTTCAGTTGATCCACATATCGGGCAATTAATGTTCGTTAGAGTTTATTCCGGAACATTATCTTCTGGCTCATTCATTAATAATAGTACAAAAGAAAAACGAGAAAGAGTTGGTAGATTGCTTTTAATGCATGCTAACCACTCAGAAGATATTACACAGGCTAGAGCTGGGGATATCGTTGGAGTTGTAGGATTTAAAGAATCCTATACAGGAAATACAATTTGTGGTGATAATCAAAATGTCGTTTTAGAAAGTATTGATTTCCCAGATCCAGTTGTCAGTCTCGCAATCGAGCCTAAAACAAAATCTGATCAGGAAAAACTTGGAGAAGCCCTACATAAATTAATGCAGGAAGATCCAACCTTTAATGCAAAAACAGATATTGAAACCGGTCAAACAATTATCTCAGGAATGGGAGAATTGCATCTTGATATTAAAATGGACATTCTAAAGAGAACATACGGAATCGAAGTAACAGCAGGTATGCCACAGGTTGCATACAAAGAAACAATCTCTTCAGCAGTTAGCCATAGAGAGATCCTTAAAAAGCAAACGGGTGGTGCAGGACAATTTGCAGACATTGAAATCATTCTAGAGCCTCAAGAACGAGGAAAAGGATATGAATTTGTTAACGAAATCAAAGGAGGATCAGTTCCAAAAGAATTTATCCCTTCAGTTGATAAAGGAATCCAAGAATCATTACCAAATGGTGTTTTAGGCGGTTTCCCAGTTGTCGATGTTAAAGTTAGACTTGTTGACGGTTCATATCATGACGTTGACTCAAATACAGATACATTTAGAGTTTGCGGATCTAAAGGGTTTAAGGCAGCTATGAAGTTGGCTAAACCAATCCTCTTAGAACCAATTATGAAAGTTCCAGTTGTCACTCCAGACGAATACGCAGGAGATGTCACCGGAGCCTTATCCTCAAAAAGAGGTATTATTAAGTCAATGAATCCAAAAGGTAAAATGCAGGAAATAACAGCCTACGTACCTATTGGTAATATGTTCGGTTGGGTAAACTCATTGAGATCAATGACAAAAGGTAGAGCAAATAGTTATATGGAATTTAGTCACTATGAAAAAGTGCCTGAGGGCTTAGTTAATCAAGTTTTGGGAATAAAATAGCAAAAAATAGAACGAAAAGTTCAAAAATGTATTGCACATTTTATCTAAATTTGTTATAAACTAAGCTGGATTTAAGGCAATTCTTGTCTTTATTTATTTAATTACATTTATTTATTAAATACTAAAAATGGCTAATAAAGTTTTTGAAAGGACAAAACCCCATGTCAATGTCGGAACATTAGGTCATATTGATCATGGTAAAACAACCTTAACTGCAGCTCTAATTGCTCACGCAACAAGAAAAGGCAGAATGGCTTCTGAAAAAGGATATAATGAAATTGCAAAAGGTGGAGTCGTTAGAGACAAAACCAAAATCGTAACAGTTGCTACATCACATGTAGAATATGAGTCAGAAAAAAGACATTACGCTCATATCGACTGTCCAGGGCATAAAGATTACATCAAGAACATGATTACCGGAGCAGCCCAAATGGATGGAGCAATTCTCGTAGTTTCTGCATCTGATGGTCCAATGCCTCAAACAAAAGAACATATCATTTTAGCTAGACAAGTCGGAGTAGAACATTTCGTAGTCTTCCTAAATATGTTTGACGATGACATGGACGAAGAATTGTTAATGTTGGTCGAAGATGAAATTAGAGAATTACTAAAGAAATACGAATACGATGGTGATAAAATTACTATCGTAAGAGGTAGCGCATTAAAAGGTCTAAATGGCGATCCAGATGGCGAAAGAGCAATGGATGAATTAATGGCTGCATTAGACAAAGATATTCCAGAACCAGTAAGAGAACTAGACAAACCTTTCTTAATGTCAGTCGAAGATGTCTTCTCTATCGAAGGTAGAGGAACAGTCGCTACAGGTAGAATCGAAAGAGGTAAAGTTAAAGTTGGTGAAGAATTAGACCAAATCGGTTTAATGGATGATGTCAAAAAAGTAACAGTAACCGGAGTTGAAATGTTCAACAAACAATTAGAATTCGGTCAAGCTGGAGACAATGTTGGTATTCTTTTAAGAGGTATTAAAAGAGAAGAAATTCAAAGAGGTCAAGTATTAGCTGCAAAAGGCTCAATCAAACCTCATACAGAATTTGAAATTGAAGCATACGTATTATCCAAAGAAGAAGGTGGTAGACATACAGCTTTCGTAAGTGGATACAAACCACAATTCTATGTAAATACAGCTGATATTACAGGTGAAGTTACATTAAAAGAAGGAGTTGAAATGGTAATGCCAGGTGATCATGCAACATTCATTGTTAAATTGAACAAACCTGCTGCAGTTGAAGAAAAGATGTCCCTTGCAATTAGAGAAGGTGGAAGAACAGTTGGTGCAGGTATTGTAACTAAACTTATAAAATAATTAAAATGATGTTGAGGAGCTTGGAAATCAAGCTCCTCAATTTTAAACTTTACTTTTATGCAAAAAATAAGGATTAAAATAAAAGGTTACGATGCAAAAGTTGTTGATAAAGCAGCCTTGCAGATTTTAGAAACTGCTGTTCGAACAGGAGCTAAAACTTTTGGACCTATTCCTCTTCCAACAAAAAAGAGAAAATATGTCACATTAAAATCTCCCCATGTAGACGCAAAATCTAAAGAACACTTTAAGATCCATACACATAAAAGATTAATTGATATTGTCGAACCAACAAGCAAAACGATAGATTCATTAACTCATTTACAACTCGCTGCCGGAGTCGGAATCGAAATTAAATAGTAAGAAACAATAAACTAAAATGAAAACTTTGATTGGTATAAAAAAGAATATGTCACAGATTTTTCAGGAAGATGGAACTGTAGTACCAGTAACCTTCATTGATTCTTCTGATGTAATTGTTGCACATAAAAAAACAGCCGAAAAAGATGGATATACTGCTTATGTTTTAGGTATTGGTAAAAAGAAAAATCCTACTAAAGCAGAACTCGGTAAATTCAAAGAACTAGGATATGTGCCACAATATGCAGTAGAAGCTGAAATTGATCTTGAATTAAACATTAAAGATAAAGTTACTGTCGAAATTTTTGAATCAATCAAAAAAGTAAACGTAACCGGAGAAACAAAAGGTAAGGGTTTTCAAGGAGTAGTTAAGAGATGGGGATTCCACGGTGGTAATAGAACTCACGGACAGTCTGATAGACAAAGACATACTGGATCAATCGGTATGAGAACAACCCCAGGTAGAGTTTTCAAAGGTCACAAAATGGGTGGAAGAATGGGTTCAGATACTAAGACAACAAAGAATTTGAGAATTATTAATATTGATAAAGAAAACAATTTATTAGCCTTAAAAGGCGCAGTTCCAGGAAATAAAGAATCATTAGTTATTATTACAGGAAACAAATAATGTTAGTAGAATATTTTGATAACAAAGGTAAAGAAATCAAATCTAAATTAGAAGTTAGAGATGAAGTCTTTGATGCAAAAATTAACAAGGTTTTACTTGCTCAAGCAGTTAGAACCTATTTAGCTAATCGAAGACAAAGTAATGCTCATACAAAAAACAGAGGAGAAGTTAGCGGTGGTGGTAAAAAACCATGGAAACAAAAAGGTACAGGTAAAGCAAGAGCCGGTTCAAGTAGATCTCCTATCTGGAAAGGTGGCGGAGTTACATACGGTCCAACAAATGAAATCAATTATAAAAAGACTTTAAACAAAAAGATGCGAAAAATTGCAATGGTATCAAGTTTATCAATGCAAGCAAAAGCAGGTAATGTAGTTGTATTTCAAGATTTGAAATTCGATTCAGCTAAAACACAAGATCTATTAAAGATTCTAGGTAAATTAAAAGATGAAAAAGTATTAATGATTCAAAAAGATGCAGATCAATTCTTAGTAAACTCTGCTCATAACATTGAAACTTTGAACTTAGAAGTCGTAAATTCAGTAAACTATTATGATATTTTGAATGCAGCTAAAGTAGTTATTTTAGAATCTTCACTAGAATCTATCTATAACTTCTGGGGAACAAAAAAAGCAGTAAAGAAAGAAACCGTAAAGAAAGAAACAGTTAAAAAAGAAGTTAAACCAAAAACAGTTAAATCAACCAAATAATGGAAAGCGTAACTAAAATTAACAAATTAATTGTAAGACCTTTAATAAGTGAAAAATCTTTAAAGGCAATTGATTTATACAACAAATATACATTTATTGTAGAAAACGCTAGTAATAAAATTGAATTGGCAAAATATATAGAAAAAACCTTTTCCGTTAAGGTAGAAGGTATCCAAACCATAGTAAATAGTGGTAAAATAGTGAGATTTGGTAAAAAACGAACATTAGGCAGACGAAGCGATTTTAAAAAAGCGATAGTAACCTTGAAAAAGGGAGATAAAATTAATCTTTTTGATATTAAATAATTGTAATGGCTTTAAAGATTTATAAACCAACAACACCAACACGAAGATTTACTGTTTTAGTAGATAACAAAGATGTTACTTCTAAAAAACCAGAGAAATCGTTGTTAAAATATATTAAGTATAATGCAGGTAGAAATACTCATGGTAAGCTAACAGTAAGACATAAAGGTGGAAGAGTTAAAAGATCATATAGAGTTATCGACTTTAAAAGAGAAAAATTCAATATTCCTGCTAAAGTAGTGAGTATTGAATATGATCCATATAGAACAAGTTTTATTGCTCTTTTAAGTTATGCAGATGGAGAAAAAAGATATATCTTAGCTCCATTAGGTTTAAAAGTCGGAGAAGAATTGATGAGTGGTGATAAGGCTTCTGTAAAAGTTGGAAATACATTACCTTTAAAAAACATTCCTCAAGCAATGTTTGTTCATAATATCGAACTCATTCCTGGGAATGGTGGAATCTTAGCCAGATCAGCCGGAGTCGGCGCTCAAATTCAAGGTGGTGAAAAAGGATATATTCAAGTCAAAATGCCTAGTGGTGAAATCAGATTGATTAAAGAAACCTGTTTAGCAACTATTGGAATACTTTCCAATCTTGAAAACAAGAATGAAAAATTTGGAAAAGCCGGTAGAAAGAGAAAAATGGGTATCAAACCAACAGTTAGAGGTACAGCAATGAGTGGAGGAAAGCATCCTCATGGAGATGGACAAGGTAAATCTGGTAGACACGGTCCAGGAGGTCCAGCTAAAGATAGATGGGGTAATAGAATTGGAGTCAACACAAGAAACAGACCAAATACTAATAAGTTCATAATTAAACGACGCTCAAATGTGCGCGGTAAAAAACATAAAACATATAAAACTATTATATAACCATGTCTAGATCACTAAAAAAAGGTCCCTACATAGACCAGAAATTGTTAGAAAAAGTTAATAAAGCAAAAACAACAGGAAGCAACAAAGCCATCAAAACATGGGCAAGAGGTTCTTCAATTTCACCAGAAATGGTTGGGATAAACTTTGATGTATATAATGGTAAAGAATTTTTCAAAGTATTTGTTACAGAATCAATGGTAGGTCATAAATTAGGTGAATTCGTTTTGACCCGAAAATTCACCGGTCATAGTAAGAAAGGTAAAATCGCTAAGAGCACAGGAACAATGGGTCGAGTACTTAAAGATTAAAAATAGATTTAAACATAATGCAAAAAGTAGTATATGCAAAATTAAATAACTCATTAATATCTGCAAGAAAAGTCAGATTAGTAGCAGACTTAGTAAGAGGTAAAACTCCACAACAGGCTGAAGCTATTCTACAATTCACTGATAAAACAGCAGCAAAAGATCTTTTAAAGAATTTACGATCTGCAGTTGCAAACGCAGTAAATAATGAAGGTTGGAACAAAAATGATTTATTGATCAAAGAACTTTTAGTAAATGATGCTCAAATATTCAAAAGAGGTAGACCAGCAGCAAGAGGAAGATATAGAGCAATTATGAAGAGAAACTCTCATATTGTTATAGGTTTAATAAATCTTAAAGAAACTGATGAAGTCTCAAAAGTTAAATCTGAAACCAAAGTTTCTAAAGAGAAAAAAGTAGTTAAAGCTAAAAAAGTCGAAAAGGAAGTCGTTTCAACAAAAAAAGAAGTTAAACCTAAATTATCTAAAATTAAGAAAGAATCTAAATAATTAACTATGGGACATAAAGTCAATCCAACAGCATATAGAATAGGTGTAAACAAAGGATGGTCATCTGTCTGGTATGCATCTAAGGCTCAATTTGCTGATTATTTACTTGAAGATTTAAAAGTTAGAGAATTTGTGAATAAGAAATTGATGAATGCTGGAGTCCAGGAATGTAAAGTTAAAAGATCAATGAACAAGGTTATGGTTGAAATAAAAGTTGCTAGACCAGGTATTGTTATTGGTAGAGGTGGTGCAGGAATTGAAGATTTGAAAAATGAATTAAAGAAAATGATTAAAGGTGATGTTGACTTAAAGATCTTTGAAATTAAGAGACCTGAAGCATCTGCAAAATTAATTGCAGATACAATTAAGGCTCAATTAGAAAGACGTATTGTTCCAAAGTACGCAGTATCAAGAGAAATTGAAAATGCTAAAAATTCAAATTTTGTAAAAGGTATTAGGGTATGGGTTAGTGGTCGTATAAAAGGAGCTGAAATTGCAAGAACTGAAAAGTTCCAATGGGGAACTGTTCCATTACAAACATTAAGAGCAGATATTGATTACTATTATCTAACTGCTGCAGTCCCTAATGCTGGAAAACACGGAATTAAAGTCTGGGTTTTTACAGGCGAAAAACATAATATTGAAAATGATTAATTAACTAAAAATGTTAGAACCAAAAAGAGTAAAACATAGAAAAGTATTTAGAGGCAAAAATAGAGGTGTTGCTTTAAGAGGCAATACTTTGTCCGTTGGCGAATTTGGCCTACAGACATTAGAATGCGCTTGGTTATCTGGTAGACAAATTGAATCTGCTAGAAGAGTAATTGTAAAAGAAATGAAAAGAAAAGGTAAATTATGGTTAAAGGTATTCCCTGACCATTCATATACCGGCAAACCAGCTGAAGTTAGAATGGGTAAAGGTAAAGGAGAAGTTCAAGGATATGTTGCAGTAATTAAACCAGGTAGAATTCTTTTTGAAATGAGCGGTGTGACATTTGATATTGCACAAGAAGCTTTTAGAAAAGCATGTAATAAATTACCATTCTCTACTAAAATTGTTACAAAAGAACTAGTATAATGAAGATCGAAAAATTAAAAGCAAAAACAAATAAGGAACTAATTGCTGAATACGAAAGTAAAAAACAAAAAGTTTTCGCCTATCAGTTAGATTTAAAAAGTGGTAAAGAGAAAGATTCAAGCAAGTTGAAAACAATGAAAAGAGACATTGCTAGAATTCTTACTTTAATAAATATAAATAATACTATTAATGAGGTTCTTACAACTGAAGCAGTTAAAGAAGCTCCAGTTAAGGAAGAAACTAAATAATTTAAAAAATTGAAATGACTAAAACGAAATCAATTAAAACAGAAAAAATCGAAAAAGTAACTAAACCAAAAAGATTACAGGGTAAAGTTATTAAATTAAGCTCAGATAAAACGATAAAAGTATTGGTAGAAACTAAATACACACATGCTTTATATAAAAAGATTATTAAAGAACATAAGAAATATTTAGCTCATTGTGAAGATTCAACAGTTGCTATAAACGACGTTGTAATCATTGAAGAAGGTAGACCAGTAAGCAGAAACAAGTCTTTCTATTTTGTGAAAAAATTAAGCTAATATGATACAATCTCAAACTAGATTAAAAATTGCAGATAATACCGGAGCCAAAGAGATCATGGTCATTCAGATTCTTGGTCAAAGAAAGGGTGGAACCTTTCAAAAATCAGGAAGTGTCGGTCAAATCGTTTCAGCTTCAGTTAAAGTTGCTATTCCAAATGGAGCAATTAAACAGGGTGATGTTGTTTACGCTGTTATAGTTAGAACCCACAAGGAATTAAGACGAAAAGACGGATCATATATTCGTTTCGATGATAATGCTGCAGTGTTAATTGATAAAGAAAAGAAAGATCCAAAAGGTACTCGTATCTTTGGGCCAGTAGCAAGAGAGTTGAAGGAATTAGGATATACGAAAATTATTAGTTTAGCTCCAGAGGTTTTATAAAATGAAAATTAAAAAAGGCGATAAAGTTAAAGTATTAAGCGGAAAAGACCGAGATAAAGAAGGTACAGTAGTATCTATTATTAGAGAAGATAATAAAGCTATTGTTTCTGGTATTAATATGGTAACTGTGTTTGAAAAAAAGAAGTCAGATGTTAAAAAAGGTGGATTAAAAAAAGTCGAAGGACCAATCAATGTATCAAAACTTATGGTTGTCAATCCTGATAATTCAAAACCATCAAGAGTTGGTTTTAAAGTAGAAGATGGTAAAAAAATTCGTATCTTTAAAAAAAGTAGTAAAAAATAAAAATGGATAAGACAAATGCAAGATTAAAAACTAAATATAACGAAATCAAAAAAGAGTTACAGGATGAACTAAAAATAGCCAATGTAATGGCTGTTCCAAAGTTAACTAAAATTGTTTTGAACTCTGGATTAGGTGAAGCAAAAAATGATAAAGATATAATCGATGATATGTTAAGAGATATGACTATGATTGCTGGACAAAAACCAGTTATCACATATACAAAAAAGGCTATCTCTAACTTTAAAATTAGAGAAAATATGCCAATTGGCGTTAAAGTTACATTACGTGGTAATATGATGTGGTACTTTTTAGATAGATTAATCTCAATCGTACTACCTAGAATTAAAGATTTTAGAGGTGTACCTTTAAAAGCATTTGATGGTCGTGGGAATTACTCAATTGGAATAAAAGAACATACAGTTTTTCCAGAGGTTGATCCTACAAAAGTAAGTAAGATTAGAGGATTACAAGCCATTATTTGTACTAATGCAGGTAATGATGAAGGTGCCAAATTATTATTAACTAAATTAGGAATGCCCTTCCAAAAGAAGCGCTAAATTTATTAAATTAGGAATATGTCAACAACAGCACAAGAAGCAAAAGCAAAAAAATTAAAGATCAAAAGTAAATACTCAACTAGAGTTTTTAATAGATGTTTAACTTGTGGAAGATCTAGAGCATACAATAGAATGTTTAAGATGTGCAGACTTTGCTTAAGAGATAGAGCTCATGAAGGTAATATCCCTGGTTTAACAAAGGCATCTTGGTAATTAATTATTAAAGTATTTTAATGTCAAACGACTCAGTATCAGATTATTTAACAAAAATTCGAAATGCAATCTCTGCCAACAAAAGAGAGGTTATTGTTAATAATACAAAAATGCTTCTAGAAATGACTAAGATCCTAAAAGATGAGTCATATATTGAAGAATTTAAGGTTGATGGAAAGTCTATCGTAATAACTTTAAAGTATATTAATAAGAAATCTGCAATTACAACAATTGAAAGAGTATCGAAGCCCGGAATTAGAGTTTATACAAGTTATCAGGACATACCTAAGGTTATTAGTGGTTTAGGTATTAATATTTTTAGCACTTCCAAAGGAATTTTGACCGGTAAAAAGGCAAAATTAGAAAAAATTGGTGGTGAATATCTTTGTAATATTTGGTAATAACATGTCTAAGATCGGAAAAAAACTTATAACAATTCCAGAAAAAGTAACTATTAATGTTGCTGATGGTGGTTTATATGAAAATCAAACAATAACAGTAACAGGTCCACAAGGTGAACTTAAATTAGATACTAGACCAGGTGTAAAGGTTGAAATTGAAAACAATGTTTTGAAGGTTACAAGAGAATCCGATGATAAACAAGTAAAAGCTTATCACGGTCTTTTTAGAAGTCTTATTGCAAATATGGTTCAAGGAGTTGTTACTCCATTCGAAAAGAAATTGGAAATTCAAGGAGTTGGCTATCGTGGTGCACAAAAAGGCAATGCAATTGAATTGGCTTTAGGGTTTTCTCATAAAGTAAACTATACAGCTCCAGAGGGTATCACAATTAAAATGAAAGATGACACTAATATTGTCATTACAGGATGTGATAAACAAATGGTAGGTCAAGTAGCTTCAGAAATTCGTGCATTAAGAAAACCAGAACCTTACAAAGGTAAAGGTATAAGATATCTTGGCGAAGAAGTTAAGAGAAAAGCAGGAAAAACTGCAGCATCTAAATAATTGAATAAATAAAATGGAAACAAAAATATTTAAAAGACAAAGAAGAAAAAACAGAATAAGAGGTAAAGTTAGCGGAACAGCTAAAATGCCAAGATTATCTGTTTACAGATCAAATGCTCATATTTATGGGCAATTGGTTGATGATGAAGCAGGTGTTACAATCTGTAGTTTAGGTGATAAAGATTTGACTAAAGGAACAAACGTTGAGAAATCAACACAAGTAGGAAAATCAATTGCTGCATTAGCAATTAAATCAAAAATTAAAAAAGTCGTCTTCGACCGAAATGGTTATAAATATCACGGAAGAATCAAAGCTTTCGCAGATGGTGCAAGAGAAGGCGGTTTAGAATTTTAATCAAAAAATTATTATATAAAAAATGTCTGAAGTAAAAGAAACAATCAAAACAGAAAACAAAGTCGAAGCTAAAGTTTCTAACGAAACAGCACAGGCACCACAAGGACAACAAAGACAACCATTTGGTCAACAAAGACAAGGTCAAAGACCTGGACAAAGACAAGGCCAAGGACAAAGACAGGGTGGAAGAGAAAGAAAACCTTTCAATAAAAAAGATAGACAAGATGGTGATTTAGAAAAGAAGATCGTTTCAATTAGAAGAGTATCAAGAACATACAGTGGTGGTAAAAGAATGAGATTAAGCGTTTGCTTAGTAGTTGGTGATAGAAAAGGAAAAATTGGTATTGCAATCGGAAAAGGTGCTGACGTAGTAAGCGCAGAAGCAAAAGCTTTCAACAAAGCTAAAAAGAGTATGGTTCAGATTGATTTAAAAGGTAAAACAATTGCTCATCAAATCTTTTACAAAAAGGCTGCTGCAAGAATAATGTTAAAACCTGCAAGTCCTGGTACAGGAGTTATTGCCGGATCATCTCTTAGAGCTGTATTAGAAGTAATTGGTGTTCAAGATATTTTAACAAAAGTAATTGGTTCAAATAATGCTATAAACAATGCCTATGCATGTATTGAAGCCCTACAAAATTTAAAGAAAATAAATTAAAGAAATAGCTATGTTAAACACATTACCAAAAATAAAATTTCATGACGGAAAAAGAATAGGAAGAGGTTATGGTACAGGTAAAGGTAGTCATACCACCGGAAGAGGAACAAAAGGTCATAAATCAAGATCGGGTTATTCAAATCCAAGACCAGCTTTTGAAGGAGGTTCAATGCCTTTATCAAGAAGAATTCCTAAGTTAAAAGGATTTTCTAGAAGATATTTCAAAACAGAAAAGACAAATCAAACAATAGCATTATCTTCTTTAAACATTTTTGACAACGATTCAATCGTAGATATGAAATCTCTTAAAGAAAAAAGAGTCGTATCAAATAGTGCAACCAAAGTAAAAGTCGTTTCAAAAGGTGACTTACTAAAGAAATTACAGTTTAAAGATATTCCATTTTCAAAAACTGCTAAAATAGCTGTTGAAAAAGGCGGTTCTAAAATTAACTAAACTTAATGTCAAAGATCAATCTTAATACATCCCTTTCTAATTTTAAGAACAGGATTAAAAATACTGTACAACCTTTAAAAAATAAGGTTAAATTACCTTCTACTAAATTCAATCCAAATTCTTTTATCACTGCTTTAAAAACAAAAGAAGTACAGAAAAAGATTTTCATCACTTTAGGCTTGATCTTAGTTTATAGAATACTTGCTGCAGTACCACTTCCTGGCATTGATATGAAATTATTCAATGAGGTTTTTGGAAATAATCCCTTGAATAACATTTTTACTATAGTTACCGGTGGTCGTTTAGACAATCCTTCTGTAGTAGCTATTGGTTTAGGTGCATATATTAATGCTTCAATTATCTTACAAATATTAGGTACTATTATCCCTAAACTTGAAGAACTTCAAAAAGAGGGTGAACGTGGACGAAAGGTAATAAACTCATACACAAGAATGCTCGCTGTGCCTTTAAACTTAATTCAGGCAATTGTCATCTATACAGTAATGAAGAATGTAGCGCAAACTATGCCTTCATTAGCCGGATTATTAGATGGAATCACAACATTAGATATAGTAAGTATGGTTGCGTCTCTTACCGCTGGCTCAATGATTTTGATGTGGATCGGTGAATTAATTACAGAACATGGAATAGGTAATGGGTCTTCGATTATTATTACTATTGGAATATTGAGCACAATACCGGGTTTAATAGTTAGAGATTTTTCCTTTGTACAAAATGATCTAAACTTATTATTCCAAAATGGGAACTTTAGTGTATTAACAAGCCCCAATATGATTACAGTCTATCTGTCAATTTTGGCCTTGTTCATACTTATATTTGGGATTACTTTTATTACTGAAGCAGTTAGGAAGATTACTATTCAATATGCAAGCAGAGTTCGAGCAACACAATCCGGCCAGAGTAGCTTCTTGCCTTTAAAAATTAATCAGGCTGGAGTTATGCCTGTAATTTTTGCATCGGCTCTATTAACATTCCCACAAGTCTTAGCTCAAATCTTAACTAGTATTGCTAGTGCTGATTCCTTCCTTCATAAGGCAGGAACATTTATTACTAACTCGTTTCTTGGATCGGGCTATTCTAGCACCAATTCTGGAAACTTTATTGCCTACGAAGCTGTGTATTTATTACTAATAGTTGCTTTTACTTATTTCTACACCTTGGTAACATTTAAGCCATCTGAAACAGCCGATAATTTAAAAAAGAGTGGAGGCTTTATTCCAGGCATTAGACCTGGCAAAGAAACTGAAAAATTCATTTTGTCTATATTATTGAGATTAACATTGTGGGGAGCTTTGTTCCTAGGGGTGGTAAGTTTGGTCCCAACCTTATTGAGATTATTACCAAATGGTGCAAATCTGTCCTTATTTAGTGGAATCGGTGGTACTAGTTTATTGATTGTCGTTGGTGTCGTTATTGACACTTTAAGACAGGTTAAGTCGGTTGCTGTAACTAGAAGTTACGATCAGTTTAAATAAGAATACAAAGTAACAAGAATATACTAAGATTCTATTGAATCAAAGTAATTCATTTGTTATAATGACACAATCAGAATTTTTCTGTTGTAGTTGTATTGCTCTTTTATTATTATTGTTACATAAGGGTTTATGATTGTAGATCCCAGAAAAACTATTAAAGTTAAAGGTACAGTATTAGAAACTCTGCCTGGGACTAAGTTCAAAGTTAATATAAATATTGCCGGTAAAGATCACATGATTTTTGCCTATATTTCAGGAAAAATGCGAATGCATTATATAAAATTACTAGTTGGAGATCAGGTTGACATTGAAATTTCACCCTATGATCTTACAAAAGGTAGGATAATTTATCGATACTAATTATGAAAGTAAAAGCAAGCGTAAAAAAAAGATGTGAACATTGTTACTTCGTTAGAAGAAGAAACAAAGCTGGCACAAAGGTCCTTTATGTTTATTGTAAACGTAATCCCCGTCATAAACAAAGACAGGGTTAATTAATTATTAATTATTTAAAAATAATGGCTAGAATTGCTGGAGTTGAATTACCAAATGAAAAAAGAGCCGAAATTGGCTTAACTTATATTTTTGGCGTTGGCCCACATACTGCTGCTAAAATGTTGAAACTTGCTAATGTTTCTGCAGATACACGTATCAAGGATCTTTCTGAAGCAGAAGTTCAAAGACTTGCTAATCAAATCAAAACTATTCTTGTTGAGGGAGACTTAAAACAAAAGTATTTCCGAGACATTAAAAGACTTAAAGATATCAAATGTTATAGAGGTATCAGACATAAATTAGGCTTACCTGTGCGCGGACAAAGGACAAGATCTAATGCTGTAACCAGAAAAGGTAAGAACATCGCTGTAGGTGGATTAAAGAGAAAACTTGAAAAGACATAGTCTTTAAATTAAATATTTTTTATTAAATTAAAAGTAGTGGCTGCAAAAGTACAAAAACAAACAACAAAAGTAAAACAACAAAAAGTTGTTGAGAAAAAGAAAAAGAAAGTACAAGTACAAAAAGTTAAAATCTTTGTACATTCTAGCTATAACAATACTATTGTTACAGTTGCCGATTATGATGGAAATGTTTTGGTCCAAAGTAGTTCGGGTGTAGTTGGATTTTCCGGATCAAAAAAGAGTACAGCATATGCTGCAACAAAAGCTGCAGAAGATGCAGTTGCTAAAGCACAAAAGTTTGGAGTTAAAGAAGCAATGGTTATCATTAAAGGAGCGGGTATGGGCAGACAAGCAGCAGTTAAGGGTTTAAGATCAGCTGGTTTAAACATTATTTCATTATCAGATTTCACACCTGTACCACATGGTGGCGAATCACCTAGGAAATTACCTAGACAATAACATTATTATAAGAAACTATGGCAAGATATACTGGTTCAAAATGGAAACAATCAAGAAGAGAAAATTATGATCTTTTTGGTAATTCTAAATGGCGAAAACGCCCAACTTTACCTGGACAACATCCAGTTTCTAAAGGTAGACCTTCTAACTATTCAGTTCAGTTTAGAGAGAAGCAAAAAGTAAAAAGAATGTTCGGAATGTTAGAAAAACAATTTCATAAAACTTATGAACTAGCAATTAAATCAACCGGTAATACTGGTTTGAGATTATTACAACTATTAGAATTAAGATTAGACAATGTTGTTTACAAATTGGGCATGGCAAATAGCATTTTCCAAGCAAGACAGTTTGTAACACATGGTCATATTTTGGTTAATGGTAAGAAACTAGATATTCCATCATATTCCTGTAAAGTAAATGATGTTATTGAATATTCTCCAAAGTTTTCAAAGGGGAATATAGTTTCAATAATTCAAACCGAAAATAAAGCAAAAAAGGTTATTGTTCCTGCCTGGTTAGAAAATAACAAAGTCGCTTCTCTACCAACTAGAGAAATGATGGATCAAGGTATAAAAGAACAGTTGATAATTGAGCTTTATTCAAGACAATAATATTTTTTACATTTATTAGCAATCATGATCGGCTTAGACTTATTTAAAATCACAAAAGAGAAAGAGGATTCGAAATTTGCTCACTACAAAATCGGACCTTTACCAAAAGGATACGGAGTCACTCTTTCAAACACATTAAGAAGATTATTATTATCTTCCATTCCTGGTGCAGCAATTACCGGAGTTAAAATCGATGGAGTAAAGCATGAATATGCTTCAATGAATGGTTTACAAGAAGATGTTCTAACTTTTATCCTTAAATTGAAAGATTTATCGATTAAACTAGAAGGTGAAGAAAAAAAGGTCATTAAATTGACTGTAAAGGGCAAGAAAGATAAAGTCGTTGAAGTTAAGGCTTCTGATTTTGAATTGCCAAATGGTGTCGAAATTATTAATTCTGAATTGGTCTTAGGCCATCTAACAGCTGATGTTGAGTTAAAAGTTGAAGCTACTATTGAAGCAGGTGTTGGTTATGCATATCCAAACGAAGAACTTAGAGAAGAATTAGGAACTATTCCTGTAGATTCAATTTTTTCTCCTGTAAAACAAGTTCAGGTTGAATTAAGCAAAACCAGAGTCGGAAAAAACACAAACTATGATCAAATCGATCTTTTCATTTCAACAAATGGAACAATTTCTCCATTTGATGCAATGTTAAAAGCTGCTGAAATCTATGATTCTATAGCTAATAGATTGGTTGATTTATTGGGTGGTGATTCGGATATGCTTAAAGAAATGACTAAAGTCGATGATTTAAGTGATATGAAAGAAGAAAAGAAGATCTTAATTGGCGAATTAAATCTTTCTACAAGATTAAGTAATGCCTTGTTAAATGCAGGTATCACTAATTTGAATGATTTAACCAAATATAGAATGGATGAAGTCGCAAATTTTAGAGGAATGGGTAAAAAGTCTTTGACTGAACTCATCGAGGTAATGTCTGTAAATAATCTTAGTTTAATGGATTAAGGTAATGAATAGTAAAACAATGATTTCAAAGGTAGGTATTAAAGCTTCGCATAGAAACTCTTTACAAAAGAATCTTTTAAGCGATTTAATTATCTACGAGCACCTAACAACTACAAAACAAAAATCAAAATTGGTAGTTGGGGAATTTGACAAATTAGTCAAAATTGCAAAAAGCGATAAAAATGCCTTATCAAAAGCTAGACTTTTAAAACAAAAAGTTGCTAATGATAATGCCGTCAGCAAACTTATCGAAGTTTATGCAAAAAGATTCGAAAAAGAAGTTAGTGGATTAGTAAAAGTATATAAACTTGGCCAAAGAAAAGGTGACTCATCTGATGTCGTCAAATTGATGGTAAAAGGTTACGAATACAAAGAAATTGGTAAAAAGGTTCAAGCTTCAAAGAAGAAGGCTGATAAAGAAGTTGAAGAAAAGTCAGCTAGCAAAAAAGATTTCAACATTTCAAAAGACCAAAAAGGTCACGCTCAAGTTGCAGGGAATGTTTCTGCTGCAAAAATTAAAACTAGATCAGGAATTTAAAAATTATGAACAATACTACAAGAGCAATTAAAGAGAAAGAATTAGTCAATAAATGGGTTGTAATTGATGCCAAAGGCGTTAGATTCGGCAAATTAACCGTTAAGATTGCAACACTTTTAATGGGTAAAGATAAAGTTGAACAGGCTGATCATTTGTTTATCGGAGACAGAGTTTGTGTAATTAACGCAGGTAAAGTCGATTTAAACAAAACTACCGAATCAAAGAAAACTTATTCATGGCATTCTGACTTCCCAGGTGGATTAACCACGAAACCAATAACAGAACTTTTGGCTTCAAGACCAGATTATGTTATTAGAAAAGCAGTATGGGGAATGTTGCCAAAGAATAAAATGGGCAGAAAAATGCTCAAGAATTTAAGGGTATTTGCAACCGATCAACACGATTTAGATGCGCAAAAACCAGAAATTATAAAGTTATAATATTTAAATAAACAATAAACTAATGGAAAAGCAGAGTAAAAAATATTATTACGCAAAAGGAAGAAGAAAAACTTCAATTGCAGGTGTTAGAATTTACGAAGGTAAAGGAGATAGTATGGTTAATAAAAAACCATTAAAGGAATATTTTAAATGGGAAAACGACAGAAATGAAATTATAGCTCCATTAAAAGCCTTAGAACTTCAAGATAAAGTATATTTCACAGCCAGAGCAATCGGCGGTGGAGTTAATGGTCAAAAAGGGGCTGTAATACATGGTATTGCAAGAGCATTAGTTAATATGGATCCAGAGTTCAAAACAGTACTTAAGAAGCTAGGATTCATGTCTAGAGACGATAGAATGGTTGAAAGAAAACATACCGGTCTTAGAAAAGCTAGAAAAGGTCCACAGTACAGTAAACGTTAAAATTGTAGTAAAAAGAATTTTAAAATCCCAAAGAAATTTGGGATTTTTTTTGTCTAAAAATTTGTTGCCAATTAAATTGGACAGATTTTTAGATATCATGGCATAATAATTTAATAAATAAATTCTTTCTTTCTTACGTATGAATGAAGACTTTTTCAAGGACTTGCATATAGCTTCAATTTCGAATCCAGAGCATAGTTGGCATAATCTTAAAGTTAATGTCTTATTGCAAAATACCGAGGCCAAACAGCCTTCTATTAATGCCTTTTTAGGGGCAAGGTATTCAAGATCGGCGGATCCTATTGTTGATATTGCTAAAGAAATTTATGAATCGGGGAAAGACGCGTCAAAAAAACTTGAAGCGATTTTTTATAATTATGGACACAAATCAGTTGGCGATATGGCAGATATATTCCTTGCCTTAGAGAATATTCCAATATTTGCTGCGCAAAGGTTTTTTTATGCAAATCCAGTTCATGCAGGACAAGAAAGGTCAACAAGATATCAGGATTTTTCAAAACCCAAATATATTAAATTCCCATCCACGATTAAGGTAAGCAAAAAGGTTGAGAATGGATACAATTCTTTGCTTGAAAAGTCTCTCCAAAACTATTCAGATCTTAAAGACGAAACTGAGAAGGCTTTTATTGAATACTACAAAGTTACCGATGATGTTAATGAAAGATCTGCATTAAAAGCCAGAGTCTTTGATACCATAAGGTATTTCTTGCCTATTGGCCTGCAGACTTCGATGGGTGTATTAATGTCGGCTAGAGCTTGGGCGGAAAGGATTTCGTATTACAGAGCTAGTAAATTCTCAATAGAACGAGAACTTGGGGAATTGATTTATCAGCTTTTAATGGGTACTGAAAACCTAAAAAAAATGGGATATATTCCCGAAGCTGATGGGCTAATTAGACATACCGAAGCCGATTCGAGTAGGAATACCAGCACTAGTGAGATCCTAAATCTGATCGGGAAATTGAGAACGTCAGAAATACCTTTTGAACTTTTTGTAAGTCCAAATAGGGATCCATCCGCTGAATTAATTGAAAATTATAGTTTGTTAATTAATCCCAATTCAAAGCTGCTTTTAAGTGAAGAGGATTTTGAAAAATTAAAAAAGAAAGTAAGTAAAATCATTTTTAAAAGTCACGATCATCACCATCAACTTGGGAATGTTGGGCAGTCCGGTTCGTATTTAATTAGTGGACAGGCCGACTATGGCGCCATAAAAGACTTGGTAAGACATAGAAGTTTTGAGAAGTTTATTCCTCTTTTTGAGGAAGAATTGGATTTTGATAAAGAAATGGAACGCGATCCGGAGGAAATGTTTCGATTGTGTGACTACTTGGAACTTCCAGTGTTTAAAGATTTAAAGGCAAAATATTTAAAGTGTATGACCGAATACTATTCTGAAGTTAAGGTCTGGTATAAGTTACTCAGAAAAGAACTTGGAAAGGAACTAGCTTTTGAATATGGAAGGTATGTATTAAACCATGGATACAAAGTATTTTACAAATTCTATGGATCCTTTGATGATATTGCCTATACAATTGCCCTTAGAACCAGAAATGGGGGTCATATTGCATACAGAAAATTAACAAGGGATTGGTTAAAAGCTCTATCTGTTTTAGATCCAATTTGGAGCGGACTAGATGAAAAATTGCCAGAGGTAAAAGTTGCGGATAGACTTCAATTTGTAGATAGGTCTTAAAGATCTTAATAATCTTATGCTTTGTTAATCTTTTCTTTAAAAAGCTCTTGTCTTTTGAGTAGGTTGATAAAAGAAAAAATCCCAACTATAAAAGCTAATCCAAATAAAACTTGGGGTAAAAACCCTTTATCAATTAGGTAGCCGGAAATCCAGGCGGTTAAAATGTATGGAATTTTAAGTAACATCGAAACTGTCGAAAGAACTGTTGCCCGATTTTGAGATTGGATCTTTTCGTTAATGATAATTCCTATCCAGGTAGATGTCATTGCTCCAATAACTCCAATTATCAAAATCGGAATAAAGCCCCAACTTCCTAAATTTAATCCCAATATAAACAGAGTAAGTACCAAAAGGAAATTTAAAATTGAAATAGCGGAATAATCGTTAATAAGCTTTCTAAGCTTCGGGATTGTTGGGGTTAGCAAGGCAATAAGTAGGTAGGAGAGCGAAAAAATCAATCCCATTTGTTGAGTGTCATACCCAAGATTGACCGAAATTGCAGGCTTTACCATGCCCCAGTCGTACCAATAAGTGATTCCAAGTATGGAAATTATGAAAAATATATAGGGTTTAATAGAAGGTAGTTTTAATTCTTTAATGCTGTTTTTTATTACTTCAAAATATGCTTTGACTGTAACTTTTACACTATCAATTGGGGGTTCGGTAAGTGCAAAGCTTAGGATGAATCCGATAGCATAAAAATTTCCCATTAATAGGAATGGATATCTGATATTTATTGTGGCTAAAAATCCACCAATTAAAACGGCAATTATGGTTGAAATTGATCCTAAAGATCGACCTAAAGACACAACTTTTTCGTAGTCTTTTTCTTCTTTTTTGAGAACTAATGTGTCAAAAGTAAGGGCTTCAATGGAACCCGAATAAAAGGCGTTTCCTATAAAAAACAAAATGTTTCCAATAAAAAGAGCAATCGAATCTTGAGCTAAGAACTCCATAAAAAGGCCAAAAGATAAAAAGAACATTGCAATAATTAACGTCTTCTTTCTTCCGATAACATCTGCAATTGCGCCTGATGGAATTTCTAGTAGAAGGCCTATAGAAAAAGCAATCGAATCTATAAAGCCAAGCATCTCGTAGTTAAAGTAAACCAGATAAAGGAATATCCAGTTACTTTCAATAAAAAAAGCTCCTTGAATTATGGATAATACGTAAAAAAGGAAAATGTTTCTTTTTATTAATTTTGCTTTCATTTAAATAATATATAATATTTAAAGGGTTTTTGGTAGAATTAGCACATGGGAAAAATAATAAATACGGAGATTTTAATAATTGGCGGAGGATATGCCGGAATAATCGCTGGGCTTTCTGCTGCGAGAAAATTCCCAAATAAAAATATAACTATTTTAGAAGGGTCTCATTCCATCGGTAGAAAAATCTTAGTTAGTGGCGCAGGGAGATGCAATTTTACAAATTCCAATCTTCAAGACTCATTTGAAAATTACTATTACGATTCTGATAAAAAACTTTTAAGATCGATTTTCGGGCAATGTGGATATACTGAAATCCTTCATTGTTTCGAAGATTTAGGAATTTTGTGGTACGAAGAAACTAAGACCGAAGCTGGTAAAATATTCCCTATAACTGATTCTTCTAAAAACGTTTTGAAAATTTTTGAGGAACAACTTGCCGTTAATAAAATACAAATTTATTCCGAACACAAAGTATATGATATCGAAAAGGAAGATGGAAAGTTCTTAATTTCAGCAAAGGGGGCCAATAAAACAAACGCTTACTTTTATGCTGATAAAATTATATTAACTACCGGAGGACAATCATACCCAGGGTTAGGGTCTGATGGAAGCGGGTTTGCCTTAGCCAGAAAGTTCGGACATAGCATTGTTAAACCTGTTCCTGCAGGTTGTCCGCTTTTAACTAAGGCTAAAATATGTAGTAATTTGGCCGGAACAAAAATAAAAGCTAACATTAAGTTGTTCAAAAAGAATGTCAATTTAGGTGAAGTCAACGGAGATCTGTTATTTACAAAAAAAGGCGTGAGTGGAAATACCATTTTCGCTTTGAGTAGAGAAGTATCCGTGGGCATAAATCGAGAAGGCATGAGTGATTTTCGAATCCAAATAAATTTCTCGGATATGGAATCTTTTAAGCTGAAAAAGCAAATCGAGATTGTGTCAAAAAAGAACCCCAAGCTTGGTTTGGCTACAATCCTTTACGGCGTAATTCATTTTAAGTTGGCGAATTATTTTCTTGATTTGTTAAAAATTTCTAAAGAAGTAAAGTTTTTTGATTTGGATAGTCAAAAACGGGATGAACTCATTAATTCAATTACTAATTTTGTGATTGAGATTAGTGGTACAGGCGATTGGAATGAAGCTGAATTTACCAGCGGTGGAATTGAAACTAGCGAAATAAATAGTGTTACTTTAGAATCCCTAAAAATGAAGGGACTGTATTTCGCTGGGGAAGTATTGAATATTGACGGGATGATTGGTGGATTTAATATGTCATGGGCTTTTGCTTCCGGATATATTGCCGGCAAATTGAACTCTTAATATTGTTAAGAAAAAATCCCTAGAGTATAATTTAATTATTAGTTAATTTATTAACATTTCATTTAATGGAAATAGCAACAATTTTAATTTTATTGATTTGCGGAGTAGTAGTCGCCGTTTTAATCTTTGCAATAGCTCTATATAACAGTTTAGTTCAGGCTAAAATTTTAGTTGACGAAGCATGGAGCGGAATAGATGTTCAATTAAAAAGAAGATACGATTTAATTCCAAATATTGTCGAAACAGTTAAAGGATATGCAAAACACGAAAGTTCCACCTTTGAAAAAATTGCGCAGTTAAGATCCGCAGCAATGAATACCACTAGTATCGGTGAAAAAGGCAAAATCGAGCAAGAATTATCCGGCACATTGAAATCTCTTTTTGCCATTGCAGAAGCTTATCCAGAATTAAAGGCTAACGAGAACTTCATCAAACTACAAGATTCATTATCAGAAATTGAGAATGAATTACAAGGTGCAAGAAGATACTATAATGGTACTGTCAGAGATTTTAACACTAAAATCTTAGTTTTCCCAAACAATTTATTTGCAAGTATTTTAGGCTTTAAAGCTAGAGAATTCTTTGCTGCAGAAGAATCTGAGAAGGCTAATGTCAAAGTTGATTTCTCTGAACAATCCGATAAGTAAAAATTTAAAATCTTCAAAATGTTAATAAATTTGGTTAACTTTTCCAAAAGATTTTTGCCAAGTCTAATTATTCTGTTTGTCGCATTAGTATTCCCTTTTTCAATTAAAGCAGATTCCGGATACTACGACACCTTTAATGTTAAAGTTGATTTTAATACAGATTCAACTTATACAGTTACCGAAGACGTCTCAATTAACTTCACAGGCACCTTTAGGAAGGTTTTTAGAGGTATTACCTTAGTTGATTATGATATCGAAAAAAAGTGTATTGAGTCGAACCTTTTACAATGCGGTGGATTTGAATATATTGAGTTTTTAGGCGTATTTGATGAGGGTGGGAACAAAGTCCCAGATTCTCAAATCGAACTTGAAAATGTTTACGAAAGTGGTGAAGATAGATTAAAAATAACCTGGAACTTTGATCCTAACGGAAGAGTCTTTAATGGTGAGTTTTTAAAATATTCTATAAAATATAAAGTGTATGGCGGTTTGGGGTTCTTCGATGATTACGACTTGTTTTATTGGGACATGCTTCCACCCGAAAGGCCCTCCGGAATTAACAAATCTACTTTTCTGTTAAACTTACCTGATGGCTTTACGTTTGACGAAACGGGCTTTAAAGTCCTTACCGACTTAGGTAGCGCAACTTTACTCTATGATTTATCAAATGAAGGGAATGTTGTTAGAGTTGATTTAAAAGATATTCAAAAAAACCAAAACACAACTATAGCTTTAAAAATAAATAAAGGGCTTATAAAAAAGCCTGGAAAAATTCTTTTAACTTCAAAACCTGATCCTATTGATGTCAAAATCAATGGGGTTCAATTAGATGATGTTTCTAAAGAAATTGGTGGCATACCAGAAGGTAATGTTGATCTTGAGTTCTCTTTTTCTGGTTATCAATCAAAAAGTACGGCTCTAACTATAGCATCGGGCGAAGAAAAAGTTGTCGAAGTCGAATTGGAACAAGATTTGATAACTAAGATTTTGTTTTGGGGGAATATAGTTTGCGGGATCCTATCCTGCTTTGTTTTCCCCGGTGGAGCTCTTTGGATATTTTTAAAATGGAGAAAGAGTGGGCGAGATGCATTTTATAGAGATACAATTGTTCCCGAATATAATCCACCCGATGATATAAAACCATATTTATTAGGCTCAATGAAAGACGAAAAGGTTGACATGATAGACATCACTGCTACCTTAATAGATGTTGCCAGGCAGGGGTATATAAAAATTAGAGAATTTAAGAAAGAAGGATTCTTTGGTTTTGGTGGGTATACCGATTATGAATTGGTCAAATTAAAAGATTTTGGCACATTAGATGAAAACGAAAAGTTGATAATAGAGTCTATGTTTTCGAGTAAAGATAAAATTATTATGTCGTTAGATTTAACAAATTTATTCTATATTAAAGTGCCTGCAATTAAGAAATCGATAGATAAGGAAATGGTTAGTCGAAAATATTACAAAGAAAGTCCGGAAGACGTAAGAAATAAATATATGGGGATAGGTTTTGTTGGCCTCTTTATAATTTTTATGCTTTTGTTTTTTGGCTTGGCAGTTCTATTAATTATCCCCGGGGTTTTTATCACAGTAATTAGTCTCTTATTATTATGTGTTGTTTTGATTGTTGTCGGTAATTATATGCCCGCAAAAACACTAGAAGGGTCAAGGGTTTTAAATAGGATTCTAGGATTCAGAATGTATCTATATACTGCCGAAAGATTCAGAGTACAGGATTTGACTCCAGAAACATTCGAGAGGTTCCTTCCGTATGCTATGGTTTTTGGTATCGAAAAACAGTGGGGAGAGAGGTTTAAAGACATTTATAAAGTGGCTCCAGATTGGTATGAAAGTCAATCTTGGTCAACGTTTAATACAATTGCCATGATTAATTCTTTATCAAATTTTTCGAGTTTTTCTTCACAAACTTTAAACTCAAAACCTTCTAGTTCTTCTAGTGGTGGATCAAGAGGAGGATCGATTGGTGGCGGGTGGAGCGGTGGCGGTGGGTTTGGCGGATCCTTTGGTGGCGGTGGTGGCGGTGGTGGATCCTCTGGCTGGGGCTAAATACTTTCCCGCTGGTTTGAATAAACTCATTATTGCTGATAGAATAACAAAATAATTCATTTCTTTTTGAATGTGAAAAAATCAATTATTAAAACCTTCCTTTTAGTTCTTTTTGTTTTTTTTGCTTTATCAATTGCCATACCAACCTTTAACATAAATGTTAATAACCAGAATTACCGCATCAGGGGTTGGGATCCAAAAGATTTTAATCCGAATTTTTTACTTCAAGAATTTAAGTTCTTGCCTTCATTAGATATATCGGGAGGTGCTTTGGCAACAATATCGGTCGATATGACTGATGTGCCTGAAGAAGAAAAATTTGCTGTACTCGAAAATACTAAAAGTATTTTATATCGAAGAATTAAGAAAACGAACCCTGATTATTTCGAACTTAATAGTATGATCAGTAAAGAAAAAAACGAATACAATCTTATATTAAAATCCTCAGAGGTATTAAGTAAGGATTATTTATCAATTCTGGTTTCTCCTGCAGATATTTCCTTTTGGGTAGAAGATACTGAAAAATCGGCAACGGTGACTGAGGAAGAATTACAAAACAATCCTATTGCTGCTAGAAAGCCTTCTGCTTTAACAAACGATGATATTGAATCTGTAAGCGTCGTGCCTGGCACAAATTGTTATATTAACGATCCAAATGAACTTCGCAATTATTGTATTAGCATAACTTTCAAAGAGGCTTCAAAGGGTGAATTTATCGCGGCGCTTTATTCGAGTTCCAGTGGTAAGTTTCCATTATTGATGCTTCTAGATGGATATCCAATCGCTATTCAGTCGATGGGGCAATTTTATTCTGGCGTAACACCAGATCGAGAATTAGTTATATATCCCGGAATTATTGATACATATACAGCCAATTCAGTTTTGGCAGCAATTATGACCGACCAACCTTTTGATAAGACTTTAACTATTTCAAATACAAATACAGTTGAAGCCGGTTTGGGGCCAAATGCCTTGTTAAATATTAAAATTGCGACCGGATTGTCATTATTGGCTTGCATAGGTTTGTTGGTTTTCTACTTTAGGGAAAGAAGTAAATTAGCAATTGCTTCCGTAATAATCTATGGAGTAATTGTTGTGGCGATAATGAAGGTCTTTAACCTAGTGCTTGGGCTTCCAACCATATTAGGTGCGGTCTCTGGGTTCCTATTGTTTTTAACCTTTATTGTTTATCTATTATATAGAATCCGTACTGCTTCAAGGTCCGGCTTGATTTTATCAGAGGTAGAAACCGAATTTGAGATGTTGAAAATCAATTATAGAAATTTGACTATTGTCTTTATTATTACTGCTTTTGTAGTGTCGTATTTCTCTCCAATTTTTGTGATCAATTTTTATAATAGTCTTGGATTTGGAGTTATTATAGGCTATTTTATTTTCACTAATTTCGTGAAAATCTTATTACCAATCTTTTTTTTACCTAAAGAAAAATGGCAAACTTTTTAAAATCAAAAAGGGGAGTAGCAATTTCCGCCTCTCTTTTATTAATTCTTTCTTTGTTTTCAATCTTTTATTTCAAATTGAATATTGGACCCTTTTTCAATGATTCAAATGTCCTATTAATACAATTAGATCATGAGGTTTCAACAGATAATGTGGTTGGCGAATTAAGATCGTTTTCAAAACCTTCGAGAGTAGAAAAGGAAAGTACATCAAAATTCTACGCTTTTTATCAAGGAGTTTCTGAAGATGAAAAGATTAGTATTTTAGATACCGTAAGCACAAAGCTTCCAGGTATTGTCAGTAAGACCTTCTATGAATATATTCCTGCTAAAGAGGTAATAGTTCTTCAAAGAGCCCTGATAGTTTTTGCGGTTTTCTTTGTAACTGCTCTTGTCTATCTAGCTTTAATTTTGAGAAAAAACGGATTATTAATAAAGGATTTGTTAAGTTTTGTGATTAAGGAATTGTTAATGACTTTGTTTACTATAATAGTCTTCTTGGGCTTTGGTTCTGTAATTGGGGCAGTCGGGGTTGTAATGGAGCAGACTTTTTTCACAATTACTTTAACCGGTATTTTCTTAATCGTGATATTTGAGATGTATTATGTTTTCCGCTTTAAACAACTTTTACAAATTGAAGTCAAAAAATCACTTCAAGAAATCAGCCTAAAAATCTCAAAAGATTATTGGCCAGAATTCGTTTTCCTTTTATCAATGATTTTAATAATCCTTGTTTTGCCTTGGATTGTAATTTCAGGAGAGCTTACCCTAAGTATTTTCCAAATAGTTTTCGCAATGCTTTTAATAGCTTACAACTTTTTTGTTTTAAGAGATTACCTATTGCCATTTGATTTTTTCACTCATAAAAAATTCAAGTTCAATAAATTTCTGCAAAAAAAATGGTAATAGAAGAACTTGGGACTAATAATCTAGACTCATTTTATAGGTGCTTTTCAAAGCTTATGAATGAGGGTTATGGTCAGTTCCCTCCTGTGCTTTCGGAACATTTCTTGTTGACGGACTATACATTACAGAACTTCCGACTTTGGATTGATAGGAATTTTCGAAAAGTTTTTGTTGCAGTTGATGAATCGAAAAACGTTATTGGGTTTTTAATTGGGGATCACACTTATGGTGGTGTCGGCTTTATAAGCTGGGTAGGAGTTTATCCTGAATATAGAAGTAAAGGCCTTGGAGGTGTTTTGCTTCAAAAATATATTGACTATATTAAGCAAATAAAAGGTCATCTAATTGAGCTCTATACCTATGATAGAGCTAGGCCCTTCTACGAAAAGCATGGTTTTAAATTAATAGGGACAAGGCCAGAAGGATATTTTGGTCAAAAGAATTTGATTATGAATTTAACCTTAAAACCCTTTGATATTAACGATTTATTGACACGTTCTTAAGGGCGTCTATTATGGCTTCGATATCAGCTTCCTCGTTATATAAAGCCAAACTAACTCTTGCGCTTGAAGGTATATGTAAAACCTCTCTATGTAGAATCTGTGTGCAATGATGCCCCGCTCTTACTGCAATGTCTTTATAATCCAGGATCTGAGCTAAATCGTGAGGGTGTAGTTTTGCGTGTGTAAAGCTAATTATGGGTCCAAAATGGCTTGGGTCGAAGTTCTCAACAAGTAGCTTGATTTCGGGAATCTCTTTAAGTCTTTTGTGTAGGGATTCTGCAAGGTGCATTTCGTGATTTTTGATTTCCTCTAGGCCAATTGATTTTAAGTATTTAAGGGCTTTGGCGAAAACTGCAGCTTCGGCAATAGGAGGAGTGCCTGCTTCAAACCTTTGTGGACCTTCAATAAAAGTCGCGCTATCTCTAGTTACGGTTTCAACAATTCCGCCACCTTGGAAAAGTGATTGAATTTCTTTTAAATGGTTTTGTTTGCCCCAAATTACACCTAATCCGGTTGGGCCATATGCCTTATGGGCAGAAAAAACAATAAAGTCCGCATCAAGTTCGTTAACATCGATGCTCATATGTGAAATAGCTTGTGCTGCATCAAGTAATAGTAGGGTTTGGGGCGAATGTTTATTTATCAATTCTTTAATTTGTTTAATGGGGGGTGTGTATCCCGTGACATTACTCATTAATGAAATTGATATTAGGTCAACTTTTTGTGTTTTTAAAGTGGCCTCGATTTGATTTAGATCAAATTCCAAGTTTGAATTAAGATGAATATAATCCAAATTAAGTGACTGTTCTTTTGCAATGGATTGCCAAGGGAGGATATTGCTATGATGTTCTAAATCGCTTAATAGGATAGTTGAGCCAGCTTCTAGTGCATTCCTAAAATGATATTGGGCCAAAAGATTAATAGACATTGTCGTGCCTGATGTGAAAACGATCTCATCGGATTTTGCCCCGATGAATTCAGCAACGGTTTGTCTAGAGGCTTCGTACAAAGCCGTGGCATCCTCGCTTAATTTGTATATGCCCCTATGTACATTTGCGTTGTGCTTTTCGTAAAACTCTTTGTAGGAGTCGATAACACAAGAGGGCTTCTGGGTGGTTGCAGCATTATCCAAATAAATTAGTTTTGGAAATTGATTGAAAATTGGGAAGTCGGATTTGTTCATAAATCGTTGATAAAAGCTTGAATTAATAATCTTGTGCTTTGAGATTTTTCTAAGCCTCGGCTCATTAAATATTTTAACTCATTTGAATCGACTTGTCGTATGGCCAAACTGTGAGAGGCTTCGACGTCGTTATCGAGGATTTCCATATTAGGACTGATTAGTATATGGGGGTTGTTTGTTAAATTTAGGACTTCAATTTTTAGTTTGCTTTTTACTCCGGTTGCGCCTTTTTTTATAATAATGGTAGGGATGAACTCTACGGGATCTTTTGAATTGACAATGAATTTTATTCTAAATTCTGATTCAATGTTTTTCTTTGTATGAGTGATGGTAATGACCCTTTTTAATTTGCCGTTTAGGTTGCTTTGGAAAACAGCCCTGAATAGAGAGTCTTTGTTAACTTCGATTTCTTGAATGTTTTTTGTTAAGTCTAATGAGATGTCTTCCATTTATCCTACGCTTCCTTCCATACTTAAATTAATTAAAGTATTAAGTTCTGCTGCATATTCCATTGGTAATTCTTTTACTATTGGTTCAATAAAACCAGAAACAATTAAAGATGAAGCCTGGGCAATATTTAGGCCGCGCGACATTAAGTAGTTCATTTGTTTTGTGTTGAGCTTGCTAACTGAGGCTTCGTGGGCAACTTGCGTTGTTTTATTCAAAATCAAATTTGTAGGGTAGGTGTCAGTTTGAGATTTGTTGTCTAGTATTAAGGCTTCGCAATTGACCTTCGATTTTGCGTTTTGTGCGGTAGTCTCGGATTTTACAAAGCCTCTAAAAGAGCTTCTGCCACCATTAATGCAGATCGATTTGGAATTAATAATACTGGAGGTATTTTTGCCTATATGAATTGCCTTGCCACCGGCATCAATTATTTGGTCTTTGTTTGCTAAGGCGATTGATAAAATTTCGCCATGGGAATCATCTCCTTTTAAGATTACAGCTGGGTATTTCATAGTAATTCTTGAGCCTAAGTTGCAGTCAACCCATTCCATAATGCCTTTTTCGTGGACAGAAGCTCTTTTTGTAACAAGGTTCAATACGTTTTTTGACCAGTTTTGAATGGTTGTATATCTGACTCTGGCTTTATCTAACACAATAACTTCGACTACCGCAGCGTGCAAGGAATCTTTGCTATATGTCGGGGCTGTGCATCCTTCAATGTAATGGACTTCACTGCCTTCGTCAGCAATGATCAAGGTCCTTTCAAATTGGCCCATACTTTCAGTGTTGATTCTAAAGTAGGTTTGGAGTGGAATCCTAACCTTAATATGTTTAGGGATATAGATAAAAGTTCCTCCACTAAAAACAGCAGAATTTAATGCGGCAAACTTGTTGTCATTAATTGGCACAATTGAACTAAAATATTTCGTAAATAGATCGGGGTATTTTTTGTAGCCTTCTGAAATATCTAAAAATATTATTCCTTGTTTTGTCCACTTTTCTTTAAGATTGTTATAGATGATTTCGGATTCATATTGTGTAGCAATGCCTGCGAGATATTTCTTTTCTACTTCCGGAATACCCAGCTTATCAAAAGTCTCTTGAATTTCTACGGGAACTGAATCCCAGCTCTTGTTTGATTTCGCTGAGGCTTGGACAAAATATTTTATCTCATCAAAATTAATGTGAGTTAGATCGGGCCCAAAAGAGGGCATTTTGTGTTTTAAAAATTCTTTGTATGCTTTTAGTCGAAAATTTAACATCCATTTGTCCTCATTTTTTATCTTTGAAATACTTTTAATTGTTTCAAGGTCGAGGCCTTTTTTAAATTCGATGGTGTTTGTATTATCAGTGTGGAAGCCGTACTTCTCGTCATAAGCATTCGTTGAAACAAGGGTTTTTACATCGCAATTTTCAGCTTCTGAATTTTTCATATCCAAATTTTTCTATTGTTTGTAAAATGCTTTTATCGGAGGTTTTTACGATTTTCCCATTCATCATAATATGGATTTTATTAGGAGTTAAATCCTCAAAAATCTTATGATAATGGGTGATTATCAAAATGGTAAGACTGGGGTTAGAAACCTTGAGTTCATTAATATACTTGAAAATCGTTTTTATTGCCTCGATATCTAGGCCGGAATCGGTTTCATCAAGAATCACTAATTTGGGGCTTAATAATGCCATTTGAAGTATCTCCAGCTTCTTTTTTTCGCCTCCAGAAAGGCCTTCGTTTAAGTTCCTTTCGAGTAAAGCCTCTGGAATATTTAAAGATTTTGCTAAGCTCAATAAATGTTCTCTAAATTTAAAAACAGGGAGTTTTTGTTCCTTTGGCTTTAGATTGTTATAGATTAGTCTTGCATAGTTGCGGAAATTTAAACCGGGGACTTCCACCGGATTTTGAAAAGCCATAAAGATTCCGTTTTTGGCTCTAGATGAGATGTCTTGAGATGTAATATCAATGTTTTCAAAAAAGATTTTCCCGGTTTTGATAATACATTCAGGATCAGCAATTATGGCTTTAGCAAGTGTGGACTTGCCGGATCCGTTTGGTCCCATAATAACATGAACTTCACCCTTTTGAATTTGTAGAGAAATGTCAGACAAAATTTCTTTTGAATTAATTTCGCAACTTAGATTTTTTATTTCTAACATCATTTTCAAACTAATATTGGATTTATTAATTTAATTAAATCTGCTGGCTGCATCTTGATGGACTCTGTTGTAAGTCCATCATTGAAAGCTGATAATGCTTTTTGTTCTATATCATTTGAGAAATACGTAGTCATTCCTAGCAAGTTGCCAAATGGAGGAATTGATCCGAGTTCCAAGCCGAACTTATCTTTAATTATTTGAGGGTTTTCAAACTCAAACTTTTCACTTTCAAAACTGGATAATATGTCCATATTTAGTTTTTGATCAGCAGGAATACAAACCATAATGTTTTTTCCTGTTCTTTTACCTCGAAGAATTATTGCTTTTACACCTTCATCAAGATTGGTTTTTCTTTGAATGGCCGATTCCTCAGATGTTTTTGCGGGTTCATGAGTTACCTTTTCATAGGTAATTTTACCTTTTGTTAATTGGGATAATATTTCAGAATTTAACTCTTTGCCAAAAAACACCTTAGGAGCAATTCGAACTCCACCGATTAGCTTAGGATCCGATGGAAATAGTTCGGCTTCTTTTACATTATCGAGGCCTATCATTTTTTGAACGAATCTTGCAATACCTAAACCAAAGCCGCCTTCTTCGGGCATTCCAAATTTAAAGGCTTCAAGATATTGCGCTAGGCCTGGGTGATTGGAATCCATTCCTTTTGCTTGGATTTGTGAGACTAGCTTTTCGTAATTGACTTCACGCCTTGTAATTGTAGCAAGTTCAACGCCTCTAAAAATTAAGTCGGCTCGATCAGCATTTTCTGGGTTGGTTTCGCTTTGATGATGATAAAATTTTGCATCGGACCAAGGGAAGTCAACAATAAATAGCGCTTCGCTATTCCAGTTCTTTTGTGAATATTCGCTTATAAATTTTTCTTCAGAAGGAGCAACGTCGAGTTCGCTAGTATGATCTTCGCCGGTTTCTTTTTTCATTAATTCGTGTAAATCTTTTACACTAATTCTTGGAAGCTTTTCCGAAATTATTGGCTTTTTTGCTCCAAGGCCTTCAAGTAAAGGGGCCGCTTCGTTCCAAGTATTTTCACAAACGTATTTTATAAAGGATTCACTAGTATTTAGAACGTCCTCAAAGGAATTTATAAATCCCATTTCCATATCCAACATTAGGATCTCCGAAAGATGCCTGCTGGTATTACTTTTTTCTGCACGGTAGGCTCTACCGATTTCATATACTTTTTCAAAAACACCGACCATCATCTGTTTATAAAACTGAGGGCTTTGAGCCATATACGCCTTTTTATCAAAGTAGTTGACCTCAAAAACCTCAGCACCGCCTTCGGTTGGGAAGGCAATCATTTTTGGTGAATTAATTTGTGTGAACTCATTTTTATTATAAAAGTCACGCATTACTTTTTCGGCAATACCTGCAACTTTGAAAATCGCAGATTGCTTTGGGTGTCTTAAAGTTACTACGCGATTTTCAAGCAAAGTATCAAACTCCACATTCAAATCATTTTTTGAAATATCAACTGGGCTAGGGTATTTTACAGGTTGCATTACTTCGATTTTTGAATTTTGGATTTCAACACCATATTGAGATTTCTCAGATAAAACTGCGTTCCCAACTATTCTTAGAACCGAACCGGTGTATAGATTGTCGAGCTTTTTGATTTCATCAACAGAATCTAAAACAATTTGGCTCAAACCAGTTCTATCACGCAAAATTAGAAAGGCCAATTTGCCCATTGTCCTTAGGTTATGAAGCCAGCCTTCTAGCATAACTTCGTTGCCGATTTGGTTTTTCAATTCATTTGATAAGATTCGTTGCATTTGGTATTTGGTAAAAAATATAAATAAAAAAAGAGCCGCTTTAGATTATAAAATACAATCTAAAAGGGCCCTTAAATTTATAAAAATCTTGGGTGGTGCCACCTTTATTCCTTAAAATCTTCAAAAGCTTGAAATTTTAAGACTCTCAAGAGAATATTTGGTTGTAATCACTAAATTTTTAAGGCTTACACCAAATCCTTAATCGCTTATGATTATTTTATCATTTCATTGAAAATAAAAGTAGAGGTTATCATGGTTTATTGCTATAATTTTTGAAAATAGTTATCAAAAATTGAAAAACCTCGGCAGAATAGTTTTACTGTTAATAGTATTAGTTCTTATTGGAATTTGGTCCCCATGGAATAGTTGGGACTTTTCCTTTTTATCTTTAATTGGGATTGATAAGGATAGTACTTATTCAACATTAAAGGTTAAATCCCTTTCAGGCAGTATTGATATTTATGTTGATGAAAAACTTGAGGGCAATGTTGTGGATGATGAATCTTTTGCAGAAATTAACACCATTAAAGAAGGAATGCATTTGATCAAACTCCAAAGAAAGTCCGAAGCGGGCAATGTATATTTTGAATTAAACAAAGAAATAAATTTTATTTCGGGAGTTGAAGTTGTTATGGCTTACGATTTAGGCCCATCAGAGGCTTTTACGGAGGGGCATATTTTATACGCTTCTAAAAACTTTAAGAAAAATGAGAATCCAATTTTGAATGTAATCTCTGCTCCTATAGAAGTAAACGTTTTCATAGATGATGAACAAATTGGAACTACTCCTTTAAATGAATTAGAATTAGATATTAGTAGACAGCATAAAATCCGATTTGAAAAAGACGGATATGATTCTTTAGAGTTTATGATCCTGCCCGAAGATCAAGAAAGTCGGGATAAATTAAAGGATCTTACAATTAATCTTGAGGTAAATTTGTTTTTGCAACCGGTTAAAATAATTAAAACTATTTAATGGTCACTGCCAATCAATTAAAAAATGCAGTAAAATTCCCAACTTCAATTATTGTTAGGGGGCAAGACTTATTGGGTATAGAGCTTGCTAAATCCCTTTTAGAACAAGGAGGGTTTGTAATTATTGTTGATCGAGGCAGCCGGGAAGTTGAAAAATATTTACCATTAATTGATTCCTATCAAAATCTAATCCTGATGGATTATAGTGGTATAAGCACTTTGCAAAGCGATTTGAGAAGGCTCGATTATGTGTTTTATCTGGATCATCAGTATGCCGATTATAGCCAAAAAATTTCTACGCAAGAATTTTTACAGGCATCAAATTATTTAGACACTGTGCTTGATCTTACGGCAAAATTTGATGCCAAATTTTTGTTAACCACTTCTATTAAGGCTCATCAAACAATTGTTGGGAATAAAGTTATTGATTTAAATTATGAATTGCAGACTGCTGAAAAATATTCGGTTTATTCCGAACTCGAAATCCAAAGATATTCCGAAAGTTTAGTAAAAGAATATCAAGAGAAAGTGGGAATAAATACCAGGATAGTTCGCTTAGGGACATTACTTGGTAGGGGGATGGAAATTAATCTGGACTCATTTATAGTTAAATTAATTATTCAAGCTTTACAAGGTGAAAGGTTGATAATTCCAGGGGACGGATTAGATACGGACTTCTATATTCATTATTTAGACGCCGCATACGGGATAATAAAGGCTCAATTTTCTCCGAATACAAAAGGGCAAATTTTCACCCTTTCAAATGAAGAAGAAATCTCTGTATTAGGTATTGCGTACAAGATGATAGAACTGATTCCTTCTGCGAAAGAAATCCAATTTGACCAGAACGATAATACATTGCCACCAATCAAGTTATATAAACCGGCTACTAATCTAACGTCTATCGGATGGTCTCCGAGAATTTCATTTGATAGAGCTTTATCGCAAACGATAGATTTTATTAAAGCAAGGCTGAGCGAAGTAAATGGAAATGTGTCTTCACTTGAAAAAGAACTAATTCCAATTTCCGGCTCAAAGAATCGAAAAGAACAGAAGAAAGGATTCCTTGATTTCTTCTTTATTGCTTCAAAAGAAGACGATCCAACCATCCCCGAAGTTAACACCTCAAACCTTAATAGCGAAGGAGCTTTAGCAAGACTAATAGCAGAGCGAAAAAACCAAGAAAGAGCCAGAAAGGGTAGTATTATTTTAGCAAATAACAATCTAAGAGAGGCGCTTCAAAAAAAACCGGATAGAACACCTTTGGAAAGGTTCGATAATTGGCTAAATGATTTGTTTATAAGAATAAAACAAAAAGTAAATATATTTAAGAACCTAACATTAAGGGAATTTGGCCTATGGATGGTTGGGATAATAACCTTTTTAATTGTTTATTTTATATTCTTGTCGCCTGTATTAAATTTATCCAAAGAAGTTTTCTTTTTAAGGCAAAACATAACCACCATATCTAAGTCGAGGGATACTTACAACTTTAATGAGATTAATGTTAAAACTAATGAGATATTAGACAATATCAATAACATTGAAGCTAGGCTGAAAGATTTAGAGTATGTGTTTATCATTTTTAATAAAAACGATGACTATGCAAATGCTCGAATCTTTATTTCGCAATTAGAACAATATTTTTCGGGTCTGGATAATTTTTCAAAGTCGCTTATTCCTTTAGATAGTTTCAAAACAAAGTTTTCCCCCGGATTTGTCCAAAGGCTAGATGATCAATTAGTAATCTCAAGCACTAAAGCCGATTATTTAGAAGATCTGAACAGTCTGAATTCAAATAAATCCTTACTTTCTTTAGGTAATAAGGCGATGGAGGAAAATTCAAAGAAAATTTTAGTTGCCCTTGAATCCATGCCGGGTTGGGTTGTCAGTCTAATTGGAGATGAAGTAAAAGATGTGGTTGATACTCAAAATGAGGGTAGCAAAATAGTTGAATCTGTGAATAATCTCAATCTAATTACCGGAAAAGATAAAATTAAAAACTATCTTCTTTTAATTCAGGACAATCAAAGATTTTATGCTAGTGGCGGAAAGTTAGTTGGATATTATTTATTTGGCGTACAAAATGCCAAAATTATTACCGTAAAATTTGTAAACTTTTCTGAGTTTCAAAATACGAACCCCAATCTTTCGCAAGCTGCATTTAAAGATATAACCTTAGTTAGCAAAAAAATACTTACTCAGGGTAATATTGTTTTTGACGATATAAACTATATATCGGATATGGATCTTTTTTATGATGAAGTCGAAGAATTAGTCGAGGCAAAAGAGGCTACTAATGTAGATATGGGAATAATTGTGAATCTAAATGCTTTTGCTATGATTACCGGAGAAAATAACGATCTCAATTTTAAACAAAAGGTTTTTAATTCCGATAATTTCTTTGATGTATTCAATAATTTACTTTCTTCTGATGCTACAGATCAACAGCGAAGCAATCTTGTGATTTCGTACAGTTCAAATTTGTTGGAAAACAAAGTAAATAATGTCTTTAAAGATAAGTCTGTTGGGAAATCAATTGAATCGGCTGTTAATTCAAAAGATATAAAGCTTTTTAGTAACGACCCAATTTTCCAGAGATTTATAATGAGTTTAGTGCCTGAAAGTTCTGTAAAAGATCAAATATATATCGGTATGAATTCCGATGGATCAACAAACAAATTTAATAGCCTTAGCGAAATTGAGTTTTCAGGTAATATTACAGTTAAAAAGGATTTATCTACGGTAAAAAGTTTTAAAGTAAAATTTAATGCCGATGGAATTGCGAATACATATTTTTGTATGCCAAGTAGCATAGCCGAACTTGAAATAAATGAGACAGCAACCGAAAATTATTCTCAAGCCTTTGATGTTCTGAGCCTTCAAAAGATATGCGCTATAGTCCTTCCCGATGACGACTTAAAATATGGGTTAAATTATAAAACTGGAGTTTTTGAAAAAACTACCGATTCAAGCTATAATTATCTTTTCAAGATAAATTCCATTTCCGGTACCTTAATCAATTATGATTTAGAGTTTTTGTTTGAAGATACACTGGATCATGTGGTTCCTATAACTGAAAACTCAATTAATCAAACAAATGGATATTTATTCAAAGGTCAGTTTGTAAACTCAAAAACTTTTAATTTTAAAATTAACCGATAATGGATACTAAAATTCAAATTACAAAAGAAGGCTTAGTTGACTTAAAAAAAGAGCTTGAAGAGCGTTTAACTAAACTCCGGGAAAAGATTGCAGACGAAATTGAAACTGCTAGAGAGCAGGGAGATCTTTCAGAAAATGCGGCATACAAAGCTGCAATGGATGAAAAAGAATTTAACGAAAAAAAGATCGTCGAATTAGACGATATGATAAAAAACGCTGTAATAATCGTTGAAAACAAGAACAGTTCAAATGCCTCAATTGGCAAGACTGTCGTTGTATTAAACAAAACAACCAATTCGAAATCAACTTTTGAATTAGTCGGCCCAAGTGAAGCTGATCCAACAAACGGTAAAATTTCAGTTGAAGCCCCACTAGGCATGGCAATTGTTGGGAAAAAGAAAGACCAAGTTTTTCAATTCGCAACGCCAGCAGGCGAAAATGAATATGTGATTGTTGATATTAAATAAGTTAAAATTTTTTAAATTCAATGGAAAGACATCCAGTGCCCCATAATTTTATGGATGTTGAGTTCAAACTATTCGGGTTCTTTACTGTAAAACAGTTTGGATATTTGGCTGTAGGCTTTATATTAGCCCTTTTGCTCTACTACTCGGAAATCCCCGAAATCTTAAAATATATTTTTATCGCTATTTCTATTGGCGGAGGAATTATTCTGGCAGTTGTCAAAATAAATGGTCAGTCTGCAGTTATATATCTTCAAAACTTTGTAAATAGCCTTTTTGAACCCCAAGAAAGATTATGGCGCAAAACGCCTGTAGTTCCTGAAATCCTTCAGGAATCAAAAGCGGAAACTGTCACAAAAGCTCCTGGTAAAGAAATCGATAATGCTTTATCACGAATGCGTGTTGCTAACATTCCTGATCAACCCCTTGAAAAACTATCTGTAGAAGAAGAAAAACTAGACAAATTTGAGGATGACAATCTCAGCAAAATAAACGAACATTTTGATTTCTTGTTTAATCAAGTCCCGGAAATCCAAGGCGAAAAGCCACAAAGAACTGCTCAGGTGGCAGAAAACACTCCACCACAAAACGACACTATGTACAAAAAGCCCGAGACCATTGCCGATTCAATCACGCAGGATTTCAAGGGCGAAAAATTATACGAGGGCTCAAATTATGCAGTATCTTTTAAACCAATGACAAGTAGGGTAAATAGGCCGGTGGATTTTAACACTTCAAATCCTACTGCTGCAGTAGTAAAGAATAATAATATTAAGCTATTTTTAACAGGAATTGTTGTTGATGCATTCAATCAACCTGTGAAATCTGCGAAAATTGATATTATTGATTTGTCTGGCAAATTGGTGAGGTCGTTAAACAGCAATGCGGATGGACGGTTTGAATTAATCAATCAATTGCCAAGTGGCGATTATTACTTAGACATATCAAAACCAAACTTCAACTTTGATCGCATAAGCGTTAATATAGAAGAAGGGAAATTATTAGATTTAGTTATAAAAGCTATAAATTAATGGGATTATTCGGTCCATCAACAAGTCCTAGCACTCAACAGCATCTTGCAATAGAAGATATTCGCGATGATTTGGTCATTTTGAAAAACGGAATGATTTCAATGGTGCTTGAGGTAAATGCTTTAAACTTCGATTTGTTGTCAGAAAAAGAACAAGACATGAAGATTATGAGCTTTGCTGCAATTTTGAATTCCTTGGACTTCCCTTTTCAAATAGTAATTAAGACCGAAAGAACTGATATTAGTGGATATATCGACAGACTAAAGGTATATAGGGAAAAGCAAATTTCTGATGCCCTAAAAAGGCAAATTGATATTTATATGCAATTTATTCAGAATCTAACTGCCAATAAAGATATCCTAGACAAAACCTTCTATATTGTAATCCCAGAAAGTGGAGGCACAGTTCAGAAAACGAGTGGAGTTAAACAGTTCTTTGGCAAAAAAGAAAGGATCATAAACATAAATTCAATGCTAGATGAAGTAAAGCCAAGATTATTCCCAAAAAGAGAGAATTTTATAAAACAATTTAAAAATATTGGGCTAAATGCATTCCAATTAGATAATGATAGGCTTATCAGGCTTTATTATTCTATGTACGATCCTGATAAATTAGGGGTTTCGAAATTACAACTTAAAACTACACAATATACATCAAGTAAATAATGAATATATTAGACGCACTATTAGGAAGAAAACCTTCAAAACCACAAACTCAAGAAGCTGGGCCTCAGTCTAATACTGCTGTGGCGGGGGCTCAGTCTACGCAGGCTGCCCCACAACAAAGCACCGGAATTAAACAGGCTCTAGAGTCAGTTATGGGCAAGCCACAAGTAAAGGTTACTGAAACCAAAACGGATAGTGAACTAGAAGAAGACGCAATTAAAAATTTCTCAGAAGGTATCGTTGATGTTAAAGATATTATTGCTCCACCTGCAATCGAAATCGATTTCAACAATATGCAAATCGGTAGTAAATATTTTAGAACTTTCTTTGCGACAGGATTCCCAACCTGGGTGGGCGCAAATTGGCTGTCTCCTCTAATAAACTTTGAGAAACCTATTACAATTTCGACTTTTTATTATCCAACAGATTCGGGCCTTGTATTACAAAGGTTAAAGAGAAAAATCACTGAATTCCAAGCGACTATTAATATTGACCTAGAATCAGGCAAGCTACCAGACCCAAATGTTAAAGTCGCATTGCGTTCAGCTGAAGAACTCCAAGATCAGATCGCCTCGGGCAATCAGAAGTTCTTCCACTTTGCCCTATATGTAACTATTCGTTCAACTAACCTTAAAGAACTTGAAGAAATTTCAAGAAATGTTGAATCAACTCTTTCTGCAATAGGTGTAATTGTTAAAGTTGCATCATTACAACAAGAGCAGGGCTTTATTTCCACGCTTCCTTTGGGATATGACAAAATCTATCTTAATAGGAATATGGACACAACCTCATTAGCGACAACGTTCCCATTTGTATCCTCGGAACTTACAATGGATGACGGCATAATGTATGGAATAAATAAGCACAATAAAAGTTTGATCATTTTTGATAGGTTCCAAATGCCTAACCCTAATATGGTAATATTCGCAACCTCTGGAGCCGGAAAAAGTTATTTTGTAAAACTAGAAGCAATGCGTAGTTTGATGCTTGGAACCCACGTTATGATTATCGATCCTGAAAAAGAATATGAAAAACTCACAAATGCTATTGGCGGGGAATATATTACATTCTCTCAAGATTCCGGGGCTAAACTAAATCCATTTGAACTATCAGGTATTTTCGAAAAGGATGAAGATGAATTGAGATTTAAGATCCTATTTTTACAAGGCCTAATTAGAATTATGGTCGGGGGCACAATAAGCCCAATAGAAACTGCTATTCTTGATAGGGCCTTGATTTTGACATATAAAGAAAAGGGGATTACTCCTGATCCATCCACTCAACGAAGACCTCCACCACTATTAGAAGATTTGTATAAAATCCTTAATGCAATGGCCGAAGACGAAGCCCATCTACTAGCCAGTAAAATCGAAAGATTTATTAAAGGTAGCGCTGCAGGTGTTTTTGACCAGGCTACGAATGTAAAAATAAATAATACCTTTACAGCCTTCAGTATTAGAGATTTGTCAGATGAACTCAGACCTGTAGCAATGTATGTGATGTTAGACTATATCTGGACTTTAGTTAAAAAGGATAAGCGACAACGTATTCTAATTATTGATGAGGCTTGGTGGATGATGCAATATCCTGATGCGGCTCGTTTTGTCTATTCTATTGTAAAAAGATCAAGGAAATACGGCTTAGGAGTAACAACAATCACACAAGATGTTAATGACTTTTTAACATCCGATTACGGAAAGGCCGTAGTTAACAACTCGTCAATTCAATTATTGTTAAAGCAAAATGCCGCTGCAGTTGATCAAATTCAAAAAGTCTTTTATTTATCAGATGGAGAAAAGGATTACCTACTTTCAGCGGGTATTGGTGAAGGCTTATTCTTTGCCGATTATAATCATGTTGCAATACAAGTATTAGCAAGCGAAAACGAACATAACTTAATAACAACTAATCTTAGAGAAATTTTGGCAATGGAAAGTAAAGATAAGGAGGAGATTTCGGGAGTAAAAGATGTTCAGCCCCAAAAAAGTGTGATAAAAACGAATTTAACAAC
Organism: uncultured Candidatus Saccharibacteria bacterium; assembly: GCA_964562165.1. Lineage (GTDB taxonomy): Bacteria > Patescibacteriota > Dojkabacteria > B142 > OLB20 > JAKQLP01. The sequence continues at coordinate 6,440 of CAZLRZ010000001.1, read as the reverse complement.
ATAAAAGAGTTTAAAGGATTATGGATTATTTTCAACAGCAAATATCAATAAATTTGAATAGCTTATTTTTTATAGCTTTGGTATTATTAATCTTAGTAATACTAGCTATTGTATTTTTTCATTTTAAAAATAGAAAGTTAAACATGGAAAATCAAAACAAAACAGCCACGGGATTTCTAGGGAAATCACTTTATGCATTATTAGGATTGTTTGTCGTAGGTGCCGGCGTTGTATTTGCAGTCTTAGCAGTTAACCAACAAGAGGTTTTTAATATACAAGCCAAAAGGACAGTAAATGCTGAAATATATACGCAAGTTTTATTGGTAGATGGGGATCATTCTTATGTAGATTTTAAAATAACGCCAAGTGTTGAAGGTGTAGTATGGGGCGAAACAGGTTCAGAATTCCAAATTTATTGGTCGTTTGTAAAAATGGATGATAGCTCTGTAAATTATTCTTTTATTGAAAAAGCAAAAGATATTAATAACAGAAGTGGTCTTCAAGAATATTTCGAAAAAGGTAGCTACAGTTTAAATGCAACTATTCTTTTTGAGGACGAATCGTATACATTTACGAAAGTAGTCGATTTCTAGTATAATAATCCCAACTAATCAAGATGGTAGCCCCGGAGTAATTTGGGGAGGAAAGTCCGGACTCTAAGCTAATTCAATTTAGCAAAAAGTACCATGGAAACATGGATAGGTGTGAGCTTATAGAACAGGGCCACAGAAAGCAAAATCCCAAATCTTAATTGATTTGGAGATTGTGAAAAGGTGGTGTAAAAGACCACCGGTTTCAACTGTAAAGTTGAAATGCTGGGTAACCCTTACTTTAGAGCAACTAGAATATTTCTAGGCATAGATAAATTACTATCTCAATCCAAAACTAATTGGAGGATACAGAATCTGGCTTATTGATTGGTTAATCTTTACTCCTTGAAAACCCCTGTATGCGGAAAATAAAGTAAAGGAGTTGTCCGATTGACTGAAATAGTCCTGCGACATAGGTTAATGCAGCTGCAAATAATACCTTTTTTGCACCCGATTTTTCTGAAGGAAAAATAATTTGGTTCTTTTCTAAAACCCTAATTGCCTTTTCGCTAGCGTCAAATTCAAGTGGAACAGTAATAAGTGCAAAAATTGTAGCTAAAGAAAAGAAAATTATACCAAGCCATGCTAGGCTTGAGAATTCCAAAACTAAACCTATAATTAATAGAAAATATCCAATATTTGTACCAAAACTAACAAGAGGAACTATAGTTGTTCTGATTTTAAATAACAAACTATCTTTTTGGTGTTGAATAATATGTCCAAGTTCATGAGCAGTTATAGCAGTAGTTGTGATAGTTCTGTTTTGTGCGCTTTCAACTGATAAGTTTAAAGTTTGAGTCGTTGGATCGTAAGACTCACTCAGAAGGGTCGGAAATAAATTGATTTGGAATTTTATTCCTTCACTTTTCCCAATTACTTGGGCTATTTCTAAACCATTTAATTTGCGTTTGGTTTCAATTGTATTGAACTTCTTAGTTATATAATTTAAATATATAGTAGCGATAAATCCTAAAACGAGAGCAGGTAAAGCGAAAAGGATGTAAATTGGATCAAATGAGGGCAAAAACATACTTAAAAAAAGTTAAAATTAGGTATAAAAATAGTATAGCATATTCAAATCTCGCTTCATTTTTAGTATCCTTTTATTATGAATAATTATAAACCAGGCATTTCTAATGCCGGCTCAAAGGATGTGCAAAAATTCCAAGATATGGCCATAGGCGCCGGCATGATCACAATGGGCTGGACTTTTATTAGCTATGTTTGGATCTTTCCAACCTTATTACAAATCCTTGTGTTTATTCCAGCATATTTTTGCGCTCTTGGAATAATTCAATTCCGTAATAAATTTGGAGTAATGTACGGAATAACGCAAAAAGAGAATTCCGACGATGCTCTAGAACCGCATAATGTTATTGATAGCGATTCAATTGAAAAAGACCGAGAAAGGGCAACGTTTATTATCCTGCTTGCAGTCTTCTTGGCTTTAATTTACAGTGTGTTAATCATTTTTATTTTATGAAAACTATTAAAACTCTGAAAAAACAATTAAATTGTTTTTGGTTTTGCTAATAACCTTGCCTAGCATTGCTCTGCAACCTGTAAAAGCTGCCTCATACACAAATTCGTCAGTGTTGTTATCGGATTCAAGACCTTCACAGGCTGCGGTGTCTTATACTATAAAAATGGATAATGTAACAGTATCAGCCATACAATGTATCAAGGTGGCATTTTCGACTTCAACAAGCGTGCAAACTAAGCCAACAGGTATGAATATTGCATCAGCAACTTTTTCTGGTACATACATTCCTACACCAGCCAGTTGGACAGTTGTAAATACTGATGCAAGTGGAGTTACAACGATAACTGGTACCGCCCAAACACCAGCTGCAGCAACATCTAGAACAATTATTTTGAGTGGAATTACAAACGGGTCAACAATCGAAACTGGTTATTTTGTTTTGGTAAGTACCTATAATAATACTGATTGTGCTTCTTCACCAGTCGATAATGGTACAGTTATGTACATTTATAACAACAGCCAATTAGTTACTGCAAGTGTTGATCCCACTTTAACCTTTACTATTGATGGTGTTGGAGCGGGTGAATATATACCTCTCTATTCTCCGGATATTACATCAACTGATGGGACAGTACCATTTGGAACCCTCACTACTGCAACAAATAGGACTGGAGCACATTTATTAAATATCTCAACAAACGCAACAAATGGATTTACAGTGACAACGAGATATACACAAAAACTTTTAGCTGCAAATGGAGTAGACGATATCAATGACCATAGCGGCACAAATGCTTCCCCAACTGTTTTCCCAGCTGCAGGAACAGAAGCTTTTGGTTATTATACAAATGACTATACACTCTCGGGTGCTACGCCAAATAGATTTCAAAATACACCTTCAAATCCAAAGTATGCTGCATTTTCAACAAATCCAGAGGAGGTTATGTATGGAGCAACAGAAGTAACTGAAACAGCAAATGTTTTTTATAGGGTGGGGATAGCTTCTGCAACTGCCGCCGGATTCTACCAGACAACTATCATTTACACAGCTACGGCTGTTTATTAGAGAAACCTCTTGACAAAAAAATCCCTTTTGAGTTAAACTTTTAGCAGAGAGGTTGTTAGATTGCTAACCATCTTCTCGGCAAATATTTTATTTTTTATATTTTTTAAAAATGAATGACAGAAGATTAACTTTAATGGATCCTACAAGATTCTGGACAGCTAACTGGATGGATGATTTAATGAAAGATTTCGTTCCAGTAAGTACTGGAGAACTTGAAATGTACGAAGATGACGATAAAGTAGTCGTTAAATTAAAAGCTGCGGGTTTTACTCCAGAACAAATTGAAATCAGTATAGAAGGTAAGGTTCTTACAATAACAGGAAAATTTGAACAAGAAAAAGAAGAGGAAGACAAAAAGAGAAAATACTATTACAAAGAAATGCGAAACGAATCTTTTAGTAAATCAATTAGCTTGCCAACATCTGTAAAATCTGATCAAGTTCAAGCTGAAATGAAAAATGGAATTTTAAAAGTTCTTCTTCCAAAAGTAGAAGAAGTTAAACCTAAAAAAATTGCTATTTCAGTTAAATAAAAGAGTAACAATTAAGATCTCGGGCTTTAAAAAGCCCGAGATCTTGTTTTTATTGGTATAATATTTTCATGAGAGATGATAATTGGCTTCAAGAAAAACTTTATGAAATTTGGGAAAATCATTTTGCTGATGTACCTCGATTGAATGTGGTATTAATAAAATTTAGTAAAAGGTCAAAAAGGCAATTAGGCGCAATTTCTTGGCTTGGGAAAAAAACTAAAAAAATTGAAAAGATGTTAAATACTGAAGGTCCAGCAGATGAATCCCGAGTGTCATTAATTACAATCACTTCGTATTTTAAAGATCCACAAATACCTGACCAAGTGGTTCTGGGAACTATTGCTCACGAACTATGCCATTATGCGCATGGATTTAGTTCCCCGTTAAATCAAATTTTTGAACACCCACATAAAGGTGGAGTTATTCGTAAAGAACTTCAAAAAAGGGGACTACTTGACGAATATAAATTGTCAAAAAAGTGGTTAAAAACGAATTGGAGAAACTATATTCTCAGTGTTAAAAAAACTTCTTAAAGTTTTTGTAAAACTGCATATTGGGGTAAAGCTCTAAAATTGAAAAACGAGGATTTTTCTCCAAAGATTCGATTGTATAATGCATCTTTGTAAACTCTTTATCAGTACCAAAAGTAAATTGTCTATTACTAATTGGTATAGAATGCGAAGATTTGTTTTGGATTAATATTTCATCCCAAATCTTCTTAGCAAAGGAGTATTTTAAAATAGATCCAGTTATTTGTTTATAATACTCATCATCAATCATAAAGCCCATTTTATCTTTAACCTTTATCAAGATCTGTTCGAGATTTGCATTCAAATCTTTTTGAAAAAATTTACCTATAGGATTTTCTTTTGATAATAAAATTTCGGGTAAAGTTATTAATTGATTTAAATCTAAAGTGTCAAAAATAGACATTAGTGTATTGGATACTTTTAATAATCTGAATCGATCGTCAATAAGAAAAGCCAGTACTAGAGGTTTGTTGAAGTAGCTTTCGACTTCCTTTTCAGCCTGTTTAATTTCGGAATCATTTGCTGGCTTTGATGTGGAACCAACTAAATAATCGAGTTCGGAATTGGATAGATTTAAAATTTCGGAAATTTTGTAAATAGATTCTTTTGTGGGATTGGTTTTACCAGATTCAAATCTGCTCACACTACCAAAAGCAAGGTCAGTAGTAATTTCCAAATCCATTTGGCTAATACCTTTTGTTTGTCTGAAGTAGCGCAATCTCTTTGATAGGTTTCCCATGAGTGGATTATATCAAAGCAGATAGTGAATTTACAAAGACTTCAGGTTTAACTTAAAGTTTTTCACCACATTCAGCACAGAACTTCATTCCTGCTTTAATATCGGATTGACATTTGGGACACTTAGTTTTGGGTTTCAAATTTGTACCACATTCTGGGCAAAATCTTGCATTTTTTGCTAAAGGTTTTTCGCAGTTAGGACAAGTGCCAACAATGCCTTCTCGCCAGTATTCTGTTCCTAACTTTTTATCTTCTTCCGCCATTGCAGCGTGAGCGTAGACTTCCTCAACAGATTTTTGAGATTGAGCTCTTGCCATTTCTACTCCAAGATCTGGTGAACATTCTTTGCAAAGACCTTTATTTGTGTTCCAGCATCGTTCTCTACAGATCCATTTATTACAACTAGGACATTGTATAAATTTAGGAGATATCTCTTTTCCGGCATCTTCTAGAGCTTTTTCATGGGCTTGTTCCCAGGTAGCACTACGGACATTTTCTGAAATATCCGAGGCATTAGAAAATATCCCGCCTAGTAGGCCGCTTGCGCTATCAAGAATCTTTGAAACAGTGCCTGTAGCAGATGTTTGGAATTTACTTTTATATCCATTTCCGCATCTATCGCAGAAAAACTCAAACTGAAAGCCAGTTTCAGTACTTTTATCTTCATAATTACGGGTGAATTTTATTGGGTCTGACATTTTTCTGAATTTAAAAATTTATTTTACTTTGAACATTCGTTATTGAAGAAAGCCCATTCTTCGCATTCTTTGCCATCTTCAAATATACAATAACCAACTTCACCTTGTAGATCTTTTCTGATTTCAATTGCCCCACCTTTTTCAACACAATATTCTGAAGCAGGGTTAGCAATTTGAGAAATTGTCTGTGTGAAAAGTTGACCATCTGAAGTTACGCATTTAGGAGGATAGCCTTCAATTACTGGGAAGCCTTTTTCGGCACAATCATCAAATGATTTAATATCACTTTCAACTTCAGTTTCACTATCTCCAGTTAAGGGGAGTGTATTCATAGAGAAAAAAGCAGTTGCACTCACAACGATAACAGTAATTAAAACAAAAATACCAATTACTGTGTACAAAGTTTTTTTCTCCATAATGAGGTTTTAATATAAATATATATTACACTAAGAATCTTTTAATTTAAAAGCCTTTTTAACCACTTTATATGTTTCATCGCCATTAAGATTGGTGTTATCAATTATTGTCCCTTTAAAATCTTTTGGAGTCCCATTTGGCACAGGATAGCCCACCAAGTTATATTTCTTAATATAGTCAAGTCTATCGGCTATTTGTCTTTTTGATAAAACCAACATTTCTTTTCGAATTTGATCTTCTGTAAGGCCAATATTAGATTTAGATTTTAGTAAAGATCTTTTAGCGCGCACTTCAAGACTAGTGTGAAGCCAAACTGAGTATGAGTTTTTAAGTATTTGATCAAAGTAAAAGTTAAATTGATCACCTTTTTGAATTTTGTTTAACTC